>NZ_JBFRCL010000059.1:0-54889 GCF_040965695.1 Paraburkholderia sp. BR10937 | reverse complement strand
CAACCCGCGAATATCAGTGTGATCGACCGTCGAGATTTACTGCTACGTCGCCCTCAGGAAATTCACATGACATGTACTCGAGAAGCAGAAAACCGATCCCCATTGACTCGTGAAGTCATATCAGTCCAATGCATCTGATTGCTTGCTATTCGCGACTTTGTATCGCCCGGATTCCACCTGTCTCTCACTGCGACACAGCTTGCGCGCGGGCCCGGTTCTTGAGGCGGTAATCGAGCTGCGCGCGTGTCAGACCGAGCAAAGTCGCAGCTCTCGAGACGTTGCCGCCGGTTTCAGCCATGGCGGCTTCGATCAGCGCGTTTTCGACCTCGGTAAGCCTCGCCGTCTGCTGCTGAATCGCGCCACGGGCCCACTGGTTGAGATCGGGCGGTGGTCTGAAGGCTTCCGCCGGATCGGCACCCAGCGATTCGTCACCCGCATTCAATACCTGCCGTCTGGCTACGTGGCCAAGCTCGGTTAGCCGCATCAGGCTGGCATTGCCGAGGCTGGTATCGACGCTGAATAGATGCCGCAGATCGAGTGATTCGCCATCGTTCGCGACGATAACTCCGCGCTCGATCACGTTCTCGAACTCACGGATATTGCCCGGCCATTGATAGTTCAGCACTGCCTGTAGTGCGCGCGGCGTGATGCCCGGAATGTGACGGCCATGCAACGTTGACAGCCGCTTGATGAAATGCTCAAGCAGCAGAGGCAGGTCGTCGCGCCGCTCACGCAGGGGCGGAACGCGTATCGGAAACACGTTGATCCGGTAAAACAGGTCCTCGCGAAACCGTCCTTCCTTGACGGCCTGGGGCAGATTCTCGTTGGTGGCGGCCACCACGCGCACGTCGAGCTTGATCGTCTTGTTGGAACCGAGTCGTTCGAACTCGCCGCTTTGTAGAACGCGTAACAGTTTGCCTTGCGCGCTGAAGCTCAGAATGCCAATTTCATCCAGAAACAGGGTGCCGCCGTTGGCAGCTTCGAACCGCCCTGGCCTGGATTCGGCCGCACCTGAATAAGCGCCGCGCTCCACGCCGAATAATTCCGACTCGAGTAACGATTCGGGAATCGCTGCGCAGTTGACCTCCACGAAGGGGGCGTTGGCGCGCTTGCTCCAACGGTGGGTTTCCCGCGCGACCTCGCTTTTTCCGACGCCACTTTCTCCAAGCAGCAACACGGTGGCCTGCGTGTTCGCTACACGATGCACCTTGTGCAGCGCCGAAGTGAAACTAACGGACGAGCCTACCAGCCGATCGGGTTCGCGGGTGCTGCTGTCGTCCGCTGCCTTGCTGGTGGGTTCTGCGCTGAATTGAGGCGCAATGGACGTGCGCGTCGCGCGATTGGGCTCGGCGCTCAGGTAGTGCAGGTCTTCCTCGGCGTTTTCCCAGTTTTCCGCCGGCTGCGCAATGATGCGGCACTTGCTCTGACCCATCGCGCGGCATTCGACTTCACGGGCAAGGATGCGCTTGCCCATGATCTTGCTGAGGAATCCAGACGTATAGCCAATGCTCATCCAACAGGCGGGCTCGTGGTCCTGACCACAATTGGCCAGGTGGATTTCGTCCTCGACACTGTCGCTCCAGAAGAACTCCGAATAACAATAGCCCCCCGTGCTGTCGACCTCAACATGAACGGGTTCCGCCTTCACATAGCCTTCCAGCGCATGTAACTGCACGCCGGCGGAGATGATATCCCGTTGGGACAAGTGATTGCGCACATTCCAGGCGAGTTCGGCATCGCGCGAGCCGGTGGCATAACCCAGCCGCGTGAGCAAATGTCGGGCGGCCTGCTGACCGAGGACGTCGATCAGTTCTCGCCGCAGCACACCGAGACTCTCGGTCGGAAGCAGGAGCATTCTGCGGTCGCGCAGCCAGATGCGGCCTTCCACCGGATTGAAGTGCAGGTGCTCGAGAATGTCGGTGAAGTCCATCGCATCGAGCGGTTTCAGTTCGGGTGATGAGCTGCTGCTGGGCTGGCTGTCGGGAGATGAGGCAGTCATTGAATATCGGTTAAAGGTAATTGGGGCAATTGCCCTCACTGTACAAAAGGAGACGGGATGCGGAAATTCATGAAATCCCGACCCCGATGGCGATATTTCGCATGCGCCGAATCATGAATTTCTGAATCGCGGACGCGCGACATTCTCGGTCGAGTCTGCGGGATATCCCGGATAGGAAAACTGGAAAGCGCGTGGGAATCGGCAAATGTCGGCAATGCCGTGATGCTTGGCACGCAATTTGCCTTATAGGAAGTGCCATGCACGAAAACATGGATGTGCCCGCAACGAACGGCACTCATGGATGTGTCACATGGCTTTCGAATAAGCGGAGACGCGTGATGGGAATGCCTCACTTGGAATTTCAGGCGATGACTACCGCCGATGCTGTTGAATGTATTGATTCATCGTTATTTCGCGCAGGTATGCGCCGACTGGCCGGCGCATGCACGGTAATTGCCTCGCGCGGAGAGTCGGGCAAGGCTGGCTTGACCGCGACCGCAGTCTGCTCCGTTAGTGCTGAGCCGGCACGCCTCCTCGTGTGCGTGAACAAATCGGTGTGGGCGCATACGGTCATCGTTGAATCCGGCCGGTTAAGCGTGAACATCCTGGCCGCGCATCAGGAAGACGTCGCAAGGCGCTTTGCGGGCATGGTCACCAATGTCGTCGGCGAGGATCGCTTTCGTGGCGCGGGCAACTGGCGCGAGGGCAAATTCGGGATTCCGATTCTCGATGGCACGCTCGTTTCGTTTGGCTGCAAGGTGGTGGAGCAGATCGAGGCGACATCGCACACGGTGTTCCTGTGCGCTGTCGTCGAGGTCTGCTGCGACGCGGAGAGTAGCTTGCCGCTGGTGTATTTCGAGGGGAATTTCTCTCAGCTAGAGCAGGCAAAAATCAACAATTCCTGATATCGAGGAGATAGATGTGAGTACAGCGATTAAGCAGGACATCCATAAGGACAACCCGACCGAAGAGACTCTGGTCGAACGCGCGAAAGCATTCGTGCCGATGCTGCGTGAACGTGCGGCGGAAATTGAGAAGAACCGCGCGGTGCCCGCCGACATCATCGCGGCTTTCAGGGAGGCGGGTTTCTTCCGCATCCTTCAGCCGGCACGCTGGGGCGGATATGAGATGAACCCGTCGGTGTTCTACAAGGTGCTGATGGAATTGGGCCGGGGCTGCAGCAGTAGTGCGTGGAACGCAATGATTCTCGGGGTCCACACCTGGGAGTTCGGCCTGCTCGATTCGCGTGCGTGCGAGGACGTATGGGGCAAGGACGATTCCGTGATCGTGGCGTCCTCGTATCCGCCAGTCGGTACCTATCGCAGGGTGGACGGAGGCTACATCGTCAGTGGGCGCTGGCCAACCTCGAGCGGTACGGATCACGGCCAGTGGGCGTTCCTGGGGATGACGTTGAAGGCTGAGGACGGCACGCCGAACGATCGGATTGCGATGCTGGTGCCGCGCTCCGACTACAAGATCATCGACGACTGGCACGTGTTTGGTCTGGCCGGCACAGGCAGCAAGAGCGTGGAAGTGAAGGATGCGTTCGTTCCGGAATACCGGGCCCACAGCACGGTCGATTACCGCATGAGCGACCGGGGCGACATGTACCTGTATTCGTTCCAGCAGGTTTTTTATTCCGCGGTGTCGTCGTCCATCATCGGCATGGCCCAGGGTGCGGTGGATGAGTTCATCCGCCAGATGCGCACCCGCGTCAACTCCAGCAACGGCGTCAGGGCGGCACTGAGCCCGTATGTGAAGGACCGTCTCGGCAATGCGCAAGCGCGGGTGCGCTCGTCGCGGGCCAGGATCCTGCACATCGCGCAGGAGACGACTCGCTATGTTGAATCCCGGCAACTGGTGCCGCTCAGCGAACGCGTCGCGATCAATCTCGATATTGCTCGCGTCGGCCGCGAGTGCGAAGAGGCTGTCATGCTGCTGTTCAAGGCCACGTCGGCCCGAGGCATCTATCTCGACAATCCGCTGCAGCGTACTCTGCGCGACGTCATCGCGGCCTCGAATCACATTACGCAGAACGCTGACGACACCGCCGGCATCCTCGGGGGTTATCTGCTCGGCGAGCCGTTGCCACCGATGCTGTTCTCGCGTGATCCCTCGCCACAATAAGACACGAGGCAAGATGGGAGGCGTGTGCCCATCTTACCTCTGCAAGGACAATAAATTCCGGAGACGAATCACCATGCGAACAAACAATTCTGGCGAAAACTGGGATTTGAAGTACGAAATTAAAGCTGTGCTTCTGCTCGCCTTGGGCTTTGCCCTGGTCACGCTGGATCGGAATCTCATCTATCCGCTGTTTCCTACGATCGCGAAGGATCTAGGTCTGAACTATCGCGATCTCGGGATGATTTCCGCGAGTCTGTCTCTATGCTGGGGCATATCGGCGATGTCGTCGGGTCGTCTGGCCGACAAGTTCGGTACCAAGCGGGTGCTTGTGCCGGCCGTGGTCCTGTTTTCGCTGCTGGTCGGTTTCGGCGGTTTCGCTAGTGGAATGGTGAGCCTCGCAGTGATGCGGGGCCTGCTCGGCGTTGCCGAAGGGGCTTATCAGACCGCCGGGGTCGCCGCCACGGTGGAGGCGTCGAAGCTAGGGCGGCTTGGCCGGAACGTAGGTCTCCAGCAGATGTCGGGACCGCTCGTCGGATTGGCGTTCTGCCCGGTGTTCGTTGTCTGGGCGCTCAAAGTGTTGCCGAGCTGGCACTGGGTCTTTGTGGTCGTCGTCCCGCCGGGCCTGATCGTCGCGGCGCTGCTCGCGAAGGTACTGCGCTCCGCCGAGCTTGGTCAGACCGTCGGACAGGCAACGAAATATACGTGGCGAGACGTAATGCGGCACGGCAACGTGCTGCCTGCCATGATGCTGCAGTGCTGTTCCATGTCGGGTCTCGTGGTGCTGTCTGCATTCCTGCCGCACTATCTGACCGATTATCTGAAGCTGGATCGCGATTCGATGGGGACAGTGCTGGCTGGCCTCGGCGTGGGCGCTAGCATCGGCCTAGTTGCACTGCCTGCGCTGTCCGACCGGCTCGGCCGCAGGCCGGTGATCGTGGGGGCGCTGCTGGGCGAGTGTATTGCCATCTGGGTGTTTATTAATATCGGCGCCGCTCCGCTACCGTTGTTCGTCGCACTGACCGCGATCGCGTTGTTCGTCGCGGGTGTCATCGGCACCACTATCGGACCTCTGGCGTCCGAGTCGGTGCCACACGGGCTTGGCGCGACTGCGACCGGTGCCATCGTCGGTGTTGCGGAACTGATCGGCGGCGTGATTACGCCGGTCGTGACGGGCGGTCTTGCTGTGAACGCGGGAATTTCCGTGATCGTGAAGATCGCTCTGGGCACCGCCCTGCTGGGACTGATCGTGGCGGCGCTGTGGATCAGGGAACCGCGCCGCGAATTGCCCGCTCAAGGTATGGCTGCGTAATAAGGAACGGGCAATGTCGAGAAAGAATCGTCCGCTTGATGGCCTCATGGTGCTGGACTTGGGGCAGGTCTATCAGGGGCCGTACGCGACGTACCTGATGGCCAAAGCCGGCGCGACCGTCATCAAGGTCGAGCCGCCGGGCGGTGAGCCGGTACGGCAACGTGAAGCGATCAGCAAGGGCGCTGGGATTCCATTTGCACTTCTGAATGGACATAAGCAGTGCATCACGCTCGATCTCAAACATCAGCAGGGTAGGGCCGTGCTGATGCGTCTGGCAGAAAAGGCCGACGTGCTGCTTGAAAACTTTGCACCAGGCGTGATGGACAGGCTCGGGGTTGGATGGTCGGTGCTGCAAGAGATCAATCCGCGTCTCGTGTACGCATCGGGTTCGGGTTACGGCCTGTCGGGCTCGGACCGGCTCAAACAGGCTATGGACATCACCATCCAGGCGGCGTCCGGCATGATGAGCGTGACGGGCTTCCCGGATGGTCCACCGGTCAAGTCAGGACCGGCGGTGGTCGATTTCCTGAGCGGTATTCACCTGTATGCGGGTGTGCTGACCGCTTTGTACGAACGGCATTTCACCGGTAAAGGGCGTCTGGTCGAAGTCGCCATGCAGGAGACGGTCTACCCCACGCTGGCGTCGAATCTGAGCTTTTATTACGACTTCGATGAGATTCCGCCCCGCACCGGCAATGAGCACGGCGGACGTTCGGCAGCGCCTTATAACGTGTATGCGGCCAAGGATGGCCATGTCGCCATCATCGGCGTGACTGAAGGGCACTGGAGCAGTCTGTGCAAGGCGATGGGCCTCGAGCATCTGTCCGGGGATCCGCGCTTTGTCAGCAATGTCGAGCGCGTGCGCCATATGGAGGAGACCGATGCGCACGTTTCGGCTTGGGTCGGCACGCTCACGCGAGACGAAGCCTGCGCCGTGCTAGAGGCACACAAGGTGCCACATGCGCCGGTGCGCAATGCGGTCGAAGTCACTAACGACCCGCACATGCATGAACGTGGTTTCCTTGAATGGATCGACCACCCGCAATTTGGCCGGGTCGCCGTCGCGGACAGCCCGTTGCGCCTGCACGGCACCGACCATTTGCCGGCGGCAGCTTCCGCGCGCCTCGGCGCGCACACGCGAGAAGTCATGACGTCGGTGCTGGGAGTCGATGCGGACGAGTTCCTTGCGTGGCAGGCGGCAGGGGTGTTCGGTCCCCAGCCCGAACTGGCTGCCGCTGGCACGGCTTGCACAACAGCAGAGAAATGAATGAACGAGGTTCCCTTGACAGAAGAAAACTCCCTGGTACTGAACGCGGCCGAACGCATTTTCGCGGATCTCGCGGATCCGCAGACCATTCTGCAGATCGGTTCGGATGACTGGAAGGCTCCGTTGTGGCAGGCACTGAATGAGATGGGTCTGCCGCAGGCGTGGCTGCCGGAAGCGTCCGGCGGATATGGCCTCTCCCTGGCAGAGGGTTTTGCCGTAGTAAGAGCCGCAGGCCGAGCCGCGCTGGCCATTCCGCTCGTGGACACGATGGCGGCCGGCTGGATCGCCGGTCAGGCTGGTTTGTCCTTGCCATCGGGCGCCGCCGTGGTGATCGTGGTGGGCAGCCGCGCCTCGGTGGAACTGGACGGCACAGCAAAACTCTCGCTGCATGCAATGCATGTTCCGTTTGCGCGCGAGGCGCAGTCTTTCGTCGTGGTCGTTGACGACGGCGAGGCCGCTCGGGTCGCGGTGGTGCCCGCCAGCGCGTGCGAGATCGTTGCTGGAACGAATCTCGCGGGGGACGCCGCAGATGACGTGCGAATCGTCTCCGAAGCCCATGCCAGCGCGCGGGTGCCGGGTCTTTCGGCGGAGCGGTGCCTGGCCCTGATCGCGACGTGTCGCGCATTGCAGATCGCGGGCGCGTTGCAGGCGGTGCTCGACATCAGTGTGGCGTATGCGAAGGAACGCGTGGCGTTCGAGAAAACCATCTCGAAGTTCCAGGTCGTACAGCAAAACCTGGCCCGACTCGCCGATGAAGTCGCAGCGGCGGTGGCCGTGTCGGAATCGGCTGCGGATGCGCTGACGCAGTCCGGCCTGTCAGCGGCGCAACGCCTGCTCGAGGTCGCCTCGGCCAGGGTGCGCTGCGCAGAAGCCGCCGAGACGGGCAGCCGCATCGCCCATCAGGTGCTGGGCGCGATCGGCTTTACGGAAGAGCACATCCTGCATCGCTTTACCCTGCGAGTCCTGTCGTGGCGTGACGATTACGGCAGCGAGGCGGTCTGGGCGAGGCGCCTCGGTGCACTCGTGACCCGCGGCACCGGTACCGATCTGTGGCACCTGCTTGCGGCCCGCTGAGACTGAGGAGACAGACATGACTTTGCAATTCGATCCCGTACGTTTGCCTGCGCGCTGCCAGGCGCTGCGCGAAGAGGTCCGCACGTTTCTTGCCGAAGAAATCAAGGCGGGCACGTTCGATCCTGAAAATCCGGGTGTCGACGAAACCAACAGCGTGCTCTTCGCGAAGAAAGTGGCTGCGAAAGGCTGGATCGGCATGACCTGGCCGAAGGCCTATGGTGGACAGGAGCGCAGCTTTCTCGAACGCTACGTGGTGACCGAGGAAATGCTGGTGGCAAAAGCGCCAACGCGCCACTTCTTCGTGGCCGACCGTCAAAGCGGCCCGACCCTGATCCGGTATGCGAGCGAATCCATCAAACAGGACATCCTGCCGCGCATCGTACGGGGGGAACTGTGTTTCTGCATCGGTATGAGCGAACCCGATTCCGGATCGGATCTCTTTGCCGCGAAGGCGAGAGCAACCCCGGTCGACGGCGGCTGGCTGCTGAACGGCACGAAGATCTGGACCACCCTGGCACATCAAGCCGACTACATGATCGGCCTGTTCCGGACCGCTGCGCCCACCAGGGAAAACCGGCGTCACGGTCTGACCTCATTGCTCATCGACATGAAGAGCGCAGGCATTACCTGCAACCCCATTGCCCAGATCGGTGGAGCGAAGGAGTTCAACGAGGTGGTGTTCGAGGATGTCTTCGTTCCGGTTTCGCACCTGATCGGCGAAATCGACGGCGCATGGAAGCAGGCCACGAGCGAACTGGCCTATGAGCGCAGTGGACCCGAGCGTTTCCTGGATACGTTCAGCGCACTCGATGCCCTCGTGGATGCCGTCGACGATGCCCAAGACGATGCGCGTCTCGCCGTGGGGGTGGGACGACTCGTGAGCCAGCTGCATACCTTGCGCCGCATGTCGGTGTCGGTGGCCGGCATGCTCGCGTCTGGCAGGGAGCCAGTCGTCGAGGCCGCGATCGTCAAGGACCTCGGGACGGTCTGGGAACAGGAGCTGCCGCATCGCGTGCGCGATCTGGCGGCGTTCCTCGATGAAACACGGCCGGCGGTGCAGGCTGTACAGCGACACGTGTCGCACGAGCTGCACATTGCGCCCAAGCTGACCATACAGGGCGGCACGACCGAGATCCTGCGCGGCATCATCGCGCGGGGTCTGGATCTGCGCTAACGATTTTCCTCGCAGGAGCTAACCATTCATGAGCGACATCGCAGTTACCCGCTCGGATCATGTCGGCATGATCGTCATTCAGCGTCCGCCGCATAACTTTTTCGACGTCGACCTGATCCGCGATATAGCCGACGCACTCGAGCAATTCGATCAGGATGCACAGGTACGCAGTGTCGTCCTGGCTGCCGATGGAAAAGCCTTCTGTGCCGGTGCGAAGTTTGCCGGGTCATCATCCGGTGCGCCGGCAAGTGCCGAAGGGAGGCGCCTGTACGAGCAGGCGCTGCGCATCTTTGACTGCCGCAAGCCGATCGTGGCGGCGATCCAGGGACCTGCCATCGGCGGTGGACTGGGCGTCGCGTTGGCGGCCGACTTCCGGGTCGCCTGTCCGGAGGCACGGTTTTCCGTGAATTTCACGCGCCTTGGTATCCATCCAGGCTTTGGTCTTTCGGTGACCTTGCCCGAACTCATCGGGCGCAATCGGGCCGAGCTGTTGCTCTATACCAGTCGTCGCATCGATGGCGAGGAGGCTTTTGCGATTGGCCTCGTCAACGAACTGGTCGAGCAGGCAAATGTGCGCGAGCGAGCCGTGGCGCTGGCAGAGGAAATTGCCGCGTGTGGGCCACTGGGTGTGCTCGCCAGCCGGGAAACCTTGCGCTCGGGACTCGCCGGGCGTGTGCGCGCGGCAGTCAGCCGCGAACAGGCGGAGCAGGAGCGCCTCATGGCCACGCAAGATTTCGCCGAGGGCGTGAAGTCCACCGCCGAGCGGCGGCCTGCCAGCTTTATCGGTCGATGAGGTTTCGTGATCGTCGGCTGGCATGCCTCGCGTCCACGAACACTGCCGTTCAACCGCAAGCCATCGCTGAGATGGCAGGAGATTCTTGATGTCGATTCTTGTTGAATGTATGTCTCATACCCCGCTGCAGGGCCATTTCGATCCTGCGCCAGAAATCGTGGCCGATGTTCGGGATGTGACGGCCGCCGCACGCGAGCGCGTGCGTGCCTTCAATCCGGAACTGGTGGTGGTGTTCGCACCGGACCACTTCAACGGCTTCTTTTACGACCTGATGCCACCGTTTTGCGTTGGCGCCGCGGCGAGCGGAGTCGGTGATTACGGGACCCCGGTGGGAGACTTGCTGGTGCCGGCCGATATCGCGAGGAGGATGGTCGAAAGCGTGCTGGCGGCCGACATCGACGTATCGATCTCCTATCGCATGCAGGTCGACCACGGTGCGGCCCAGGCGCTGGAACACCTCATAGGCGGGCTCGATACCTACCCCGTGGTGCCGGTCTTCATCAATGCTGCTGCGCCGCCGCTGGGGACGCTGCGTCGCTCGCGTCTCCTTGGCGAGGCAATCGGGCATTTCCTCCGGCAGACGGGCAAGCGTGTGCTGGTGATCGGTTCGGGCGGCATCTCGCATGAACCGCCGGTGCCGGAACTGGTCAGTGCGCCGAAGGAGGTCGCGGAAGCCCTGATCGCCGGCCGCAACCTGACGCCCGAGGCCCGTGCGATGCGTCAGGAGCGCGTGTTCAACGCGGCCAAAGCATTTACGGCCGGAGAGGCCCCCAACATGCGAGCGTTGAATCCGGAATGGGACCAGGCGTTCCTCGCACGCCTGCAGAACGATTTGCTGTCGGTCGACGCGATGAACAACGACGAGATCGCGCGAGACGGCGGCAAGTCGGCGCATGAAATCCGCACCTGGGTCGCCGCATTCGGCGCACTTTCCGCGTTCGGTAAATACGATGCGCATGTGGATTACTACTGCGCGATTCCCCAATGGATTGCCGGGTACGCGTTCATGCATGCGCAGACGGCGGCTTGAGCAGGGAGGATCGATCTCCGTCACGGCGACGGCATTTCGGCCTTCAGAAAAACGATTTACCCCAAGGAGACACAGATGAGCAACGGTAAAGGTATGTACACCGAAGCAGATACGAGCCGGTTCACGAAGGTGCGCGACGGCGACACCGAATTCAATGTGCACTACAACGACGCTGGTCCCGTCGGCGGCGACGTCGTCGTGATGTTGCACGGTTCGGGTCCGGGTGCTACCGGTTGGTCGAATTTTCACCGCAACGTCGGCCCGTTCGCTGCGGCAGGCTACCGGGTCATCCTGATCGACTTCCCGGGCTGGGGCAAGAGTGATGCGGTCCGGATCACCAGCGGTTCGCGTGGGGAATTCAACGGCCGGATCGTCAAAGGGGTGCTCGACAACCTTGGCGTCAAGCGTGCGCATGTGATCGGCAACTCGATGGGTGGCCACAGTACCACGGCTTTCGCTCTCTCGAACCCGGATCGTGTCGGCAAACTCGTGCTGATGGGGGGCGGTAACCACGCCATCAGCCTGACTGTGCCGATGCCGACCGAGGGCATCAAGATGATGAACCAGGTGTATCGCGAGCCGACGCTCGAGAACGTCAAGCGCATGATGAATGTCTTCGTTTTCGATCCGTCATCACTGACGGACGAACTGTTGCAACAGCGCGTGGCCAATATGCAGGCGCGTCCTGACCACCTCGAGAACTGGATCAGCAGCCTGGCAGCGAACCCCAAGCCATTCAACGATTACGGTCCGCGCCTCGCCGAGGTGACGGCGCCGACGCTGTTGATCTGGGGGCGCGACGACCGCTTCGTGCCGTTCGACGTTGGCATGCGTTTGCTGTGGAACTTGCCGAATGTCGAACTGCACGCCTTCAGCCGTTGTGGTCACTGGGCCCAGTGGGAGCACGCCGATAAATTCAACCGCATAGCGCTGGATTTCCTGGCGAACTAATCGCTTCGCGCGGGCGCTGACACACGGGTTTCGATCCGCGCCCTCCCGGCTCGAAGCTCGTCTCGCGCCGGGTGGCAACCTTGGACGCGTTCGGCGCGCAATCATGCGGTGGTGCGCCTGCTGCACGGTTGCTCACAGGGCGATGCCGGCGGTTCAAGTGCAGTCGTATCGGTTTTCGGTTTTCCGTTTTCTTATTTTCTATTGCAGGATCTCATGAGAGAAGCCGTCATCGTCTCCGTCGCGCGGACCCCGATTGGGCGCGCGTACAAAGGGGCATTCAACGCCATCAAGTCACCGACCCTGCTGGGTCACGCTTTTCATCACGCCGTGATCCGTAGCGGCGTGGAGACGGGCGAGGTCGACGATGTCGTCGTTGGCACCGCATTGGCCGCGGGCACTGCCGGGATGAATCTCGCGCGCAATGCGGCGCTGGCGGCGGGTCTCGGCGACGCCGTGAGTGCCCAGACGATGGACAGACAATGTGCGTCTGGCCTGATGGCGGTGGCGACTGCAGCCAAACAGATCATGGTGGACGGTATGCGCGTGGTCGTCGCTGGCGGGCAGGAGAACATCTCTGCAGTTCAAAAGGGCTATCTGGACTGGTCTGCGTCGGAGACCGATCCCGTTGTCCTCGCCAAGGCGCCACATGCCTATATGCCGATGCTGCAGACAGCGGAATTCGTCGCACGCAAATACGACATCACTCGCGAAGCCCAGGATATGTACGCGTGGCAGTCTCAACAGCGCACGGCAGCGGCACAGCGTGCGGGGCGTTTCGACGCTGAGATTGTTCCGCTGACCTGGCCGAAGGCCATCGCCGACAAGGAAACCGGGGAGATCAGCTATCAAGAGGTGACGCTGACCCACGACGAAGGTAACCGTCCCGAAACGACGCTTGAGTCACTCTCGGCCCTGAAGCCGGTGATCGAGGGCGGCACGGTGACGGCCGGCAACGCCAGCCAGCTTTCAGACGGCGCGGCCGCGTGTGTGCTGATGGACGACGCCCTGGCGGCACAGCGTGGCCTGAAACCACTTGGGATCTACCGCGGCATGACTGTGGCGGGCGTGCCTCCGGAAGAAATGGGCATTGGGCCCGTGCTGGCCGTTCCGAAACTCCTCAGGCAGCATGGCTTGACGGTGGAGGACATCGGCCTGTGGGAACTGAACGAGGCGTTCGCCTGCCAGGCGCTGTACTGCCGCGACAGGCTTGGAATCAATCCGGAGATCTATAACGTCAACGGTGGCGGCATTTCAGTCGGACACCCTTACGGGATGACCGGCACGCGACTGGTCGGTCATGCGCTCATCGAAGGGCGACGCCGTGGCGCGCGCTATGTGGTGGTGACGATGTGCGTGGGCGGCGGCATGGGTGCTGCGGGCCTGTTCGAAGTCGTGGCATGAGGAGGCGTAGATCGTGAGCGCTTCCATCACATTCAAACGCGAACAACGCATCGGTCTGATCCTCATCGACAATCCGCCGGTCAACGCCATTTCCGGGCCGTTTGTCGCCGGTCTGGCGCAGGCGCTCGACAGCTTCGAGTCGGCCGATGACCTTGAGGCACTGGTGCTGTACTGCGCGGGGCGAACCTGGGTCGCCGGCGCCGATATCGCGACGTTCGAGGATCCTGCGGGTCTCGCGGTTCAGCCGTTCAATACGCTGCTCGCCCGGCTGGAGGGGCAGCGCCGTCCCGTGATCGCGTCGATGCACGGCACGGTGCTGGGGGGCGGGCTGGAGCTGGCCATGGCGTGCCACCATCGAGTGGCGCAGCCCTCCACCCGCTTTGGTCTGCCAGAGGTGAAGATCGGCCTGATTCCCGGTTCGCTGGGCACGCAGCGCATGCCCCGGCTGATCGGCGCCGAGCTCGCGCTGGACATGATTTTCAGTGGCCGCATGATCGGTGCGGCGCAAGCGAAGCAGGCCGGACTGGTCGATGTCCTGACCGATACCAATGGCGAGCCGCTCGCTGCCGGCCTCGCGGCGGCACAAGCGATGCTGGCAGCGGGCACCCCGCCACGTCGCACCCGCGATCTGGCGACCGTGCCTGCCCCCGCCGACGTACTGGACAAAGCTGAAGCCGCTGCGGCGCGCAAACCGGGTTGGCCCCAGCTCGCGGCTGTGGTGCGCTGCGTGCGCGCAGCCCAGACATTGCCGTTTGCCGACGGTGAAGCCGTGGAGGCCGCCGAATTCGTGAAACTGGTGCCTTCGCCTTCGTCGAGGGCGCTGCGCCACCTGTTCTTCGCCGAACGGGAAGCAGCGAAAATTCCTGGCCTGCCGCGCGACACCGCGCTTCGGCCCATTCGCAAGGTAGGCATCATCGGCGCCGGAACCATGGGCGGCGGCATTGCGATGAACTTTGCCAATGCGGGCATTCCCACGGTGATTGTCGAAGTCTCCGATGAAGCATTGCAGCGTGGTTTAGCCCTGATTCGCAGGAACTACGAGGCCAGTGCCGCAAAGGGAAGGCTGGCGGCCGATCAGCTAGCCGAGCGCATGGGCCGGCTGGAAGGCTCGCTCGATTACGCTGCGCTGGCCGATTGCGATCTGGTCATCGAAGCCGTGTTCGAAGACCTCGAGCTTAAGAAAGAAGTGTGTGGGCGACTTGGATCCGTGGTCAGACGAGGCACCATCATTGCCACCAACACGTCCACCCTTGACGTGGATGTGCTGGCACGCGCCACGGGCCGCCCGGCCGACGTGGTGGGCATGCACTTCTTCAGCCCGGCCAACGTCATGCGGCTGCTGGAAGTCGTGCGTGGCGCTGATACCGCGCCGGCTGTACTGGCTACCGTCCTGAAGCTTGCCGCCACCATTGGAAAGGTGCCGGTAGTTTCGGGTGTGTGCTACGGGTTCATCGGCAACCGTATGGCTGAGGTTTATATACGGGAGGCCGAGTTTCTCGTCATGGAGGGCGCCGATCCCGCGCAGGTGGACGCAGTCGCCGAAACGCTCGGCATGGCCATGGGACCCTGTCGCATGGTCGACATGGCCGGTGTGGATGTGGGGGCGAGGATGGTCATTGAATGCGGTAAGGCCGGTGGCTTGCCGCCTGATCCAAGCTACCGCGCGCTGGTGCAGAAGCTGTTTGCACTGGGACGTCATGGCCAGAAGACCGGCAAGGGGCTTTACCGGTACGACGGGCGTGCGCCGGTACCCGATCCAGAGGTGACCGCCATCGCGCAGGAACTCGCCGCGCAGCACGGCATCGCCCGGCGCCTGGCAGACGCCATCAGCCAGTCCGAGATTACCGAGCGCCTGTTGTATCCGTTGATCAACGAAGGCCTGAAGATCCTGGAGGAAGGGATTGCGTATCGCCCTGGCGACATCGACGAGGTTTGGGTCGCTGGTTACGGATTTCCCGACTTCCGTGGCGGCCCGATGTGGATGGCGGACGCGATCGGACTGAAAGTTATTGCTGAACGGCTGGCACACTATGCCACCACTCGCGGTGACACCTTCGGCTATTGGAAGCAAGCCAATCTACTGACCGCGCTGGCAGCCAGTGGCACGGCTCTGGCACAGTGGCGGCGCTGAGGTCGGGCGGACATCGCAACGTCCTGCGGGACGCTACGAAGAAACATGGACCCGGTCGCCAGCCTATGGCGTGCGGGTCATCAAATCTGCCTCAGCTCGCATTTTTCCACGTGAGCCTGATATCCTCGGCCAGCGAAAGTGCGATGGCGCTGTGCCTCGCGATCAATTCTCCGCGCGTCGCTTCGTTGACCATGAAGCTAACCGTGCTGCAATAAACCGTGCCATTGCGCCCCGTCAGCGGCACGGACAGTCCGATGTTGCCGGGCTGCCATTAATCTAATCGCGGCTGCATCATGGATCGGCTCGAAGCGGCCGTAGCGAGACCCCACTCAGCCGGTCTGAGAAGCAAATCCAGGTGATACGTTACTCGTCCGCCGATGTCGTTGCTAACGCAACGTGAAATCTGCGCGAGCACAACGAACACCATCACATATCTGTCACAGAATCTTTGTAGCATTCGCTTATCTACTTATCTAGATAACCGGATATGAGCTTGTACGCGGTCACACGAGAGCAGGGCGCATCCTTGTATGCCCAGATAGCACGGCAACTGGAACAGGAGATCGTCAGCCTGTATGTGCCTGGCGACTATCTCCCATCCGAAGCCGAGCTTGCTTCGCGCTTCGGGGTGAACCGGCACACGCTGCGTCGTGCGATTGACGAGTTGGTCGATGCAGGCCTGGTGGAGCGCCGTCACGGCCGCGGCATCCTGGTGCTCAATAACCAGATCGACTACCAGATCGGCAAGACCACGCGTTTTACCGAAAACCTGAACGCTCAAGGTTTGCAGGCCGGAAACCGCGTCCTGCGCAAGCAGACCGTGCCTGCAAGCATGCGCATTGCCGAACGCCTTGCCATATCGGAAGGCGCGCCCGTGCATTGGCTGGAAACGTTGCGAAGCGTGGACGGCAAGCCGATGTGTCTGATTTCGCATTTTTTGCCAGCACAGCGTTTCCCCGATCTGCTGGACAGCTATCAGGGCGACTCCCTTCACGCTTTTCTGAGCGCGGAGTATGGCTGCCAGCTACGTCGTGTCGATAGCGCCGTCACGGCAGTGTTACCCCAGGGGGACGATGCGCGAATCCTCGGCATGCCGCAAAACCAGCCCGTCTTGCGGGTGAAGAGCGTGAACGTGGATGAGCGCGACAACCACCCGGTCGAGTATGTGATTACCCGGTTTCGCGCGGACCGCGTTCAGTTGCGCATTCCGCTGGTGTAACCGGGTCAGGGCGTCGCCACGTTCAAAGTTTCAGGCCTGCGTGGCGCATGCGACCCAGCAGGACGATTTACTGATTTTCATATCTGTCCATTCATATGGATATTAGAAAGGAATGCTAATGGAAGCGAAATCGCTGCAGCCCGCGCGCGGCGACTGGATGCGCTACTGGATGAACGTCCCGGCCCAGCGCATTCGCGAACTCGCGCATCACCTCAGTGAGCGATTTCAGGTGGCAGACCTGGAAATCCCGCAATCCGGCCTCGCCTTGGTGCCGCTTGCTGACGCTGCCATGGGCGAGATTTATTACCTCGGGGAGATTCCGGTCGCCAAGGCGCATGTGCGCCTAACCAACCCGCAAGGCAGCACCGCCGAAGGCGCCGCGATTGTCATGGTTGACCGCACCAGCCTGATTCGCGCGCTCGCGATTCTCGATGCGGTAACTGCCGCCGCCTGGCCCGGGCACGAAGACGCCATGAGACTGCTTCACGAAGGCAAGCGGGCCGTCGAAGCCACCGCCGCCGATCGCAAGAAGCTGCTGGCCGCCACGCGCGTGGACTTCTCGTTGCTCGCCACACAGGAGGACGATGATGAATAAGCTGGAGACGCGTATCGTCTCGCACCCGACCGACTGGACTCCGCTGGCTCAGCAGCGCGCGTTTCGCAGCATCGTGGACGCATTTTCCTATCCCGGCCGCATTGTCAAACTCGAGACGCAGGCCGCACATGTGCTGCCTATCGTGCTTGCCACGCTGGCCGATCCCGCAACCCTGCTGGCCGACCCTTGCGAGCTGGTTGATGCGGCAGACCGTCAGCGGCTCGGAGCGAAGTCCGCGAGTGCAGACCAGGCCCGGTTCGTCGTGATGCCGGGCAGTCAAGCACCCGATTTTGAACCTGCACTCGGCACGCTCGACAGTCCGGAGAAGGGCGCAACACTCATCCTGATCGCGGATGAAATCGGGCAGGGCTCAGGATTGATTCTCAGCGGGCCCGGCATCCAGAGCAGCACTTCGCTGCAGGTGACGGGTATCGACCCGCAATGGTGGAAGCTGCGCAGGAAGTGGAATAGCGCCTTCCCGCTCGGTGTCGATGTGGCGCTTCTGGGCGAACACAGCGTCGTCGCACTGCCCAGAACGATCAAGGTTGCCGCAGAGGGAGGCCGGTAATGGGCTATGTAGCTATCAAGGGCGGCGGCAGGGCAATCCGGGGCGCGGAGCAGGTCGTCGAAGCGCTGCGTACGGCCGAGGGGGAAAACGGCACGCCGTTGACCCTGCAGACCATCGAACACCAGCTTCGCTCGCTCACCTCGCGAGTGGTTTCAGAAGGTGGCTTGTATCACCCGCGTCTCGCCGCGCTCGCGATCAAACAGATGCAAGGTGACACGCTCGAAGCGGCGTTTGCACTGCGCGCCTATCGCTCGACGAAACCCCGGCTGCTCGAGGCGCCCGTACAGCATACCGGTGAAATGCGTGTGATCCGCCGCATCTCGAGCGCGTTCAAGGATATTCCTGGCGGTCAGATGCTCGGGCCGACTAACGACTACGCGCTGCGTCTCATGCGTCTGGACCTCGCCAACGAATCGCCCGAAGCGTTTCGCTCTGTCGCACGCACGTTCCTCGACTCGATCGATGAAAGCGATCTGCCCGACACCTTCCCGAAGGTGGTCGACGCGCTGCGTGAGGAGGGGCTGCTGCCGAAGCTCCAGCCGTCGCAGGCCGAACCGTTCGACGTCACGCGCGACCCGCTGATCTTCCCGGTGCCGCGCTCCGCCGCGCTCGCAACCATGGCGCGCGCCGAGACCGGTTCGCTGCTTGCGATTGCGTACTCGAACATGCGCGGCTACGGCGATGTGCACCCGACGGTGGCCGAACTGCGTGTGGGCTATGTGCCGGTGCGCATTCCCCATCCGGTCACAGGCGAACTCGTCGAGGCGGGCGAAGTCCTGATGACCGAGTGCGAGATGGTGGCGATGTACGAGAGCGATGACAGCGATGGTCCGCCCGTCTTCACGCTCGGCTATGGCGCGTGTTTCGGCCATAACGAAGTCAAGGCAATCTCGATGGCGGTGCTCGACCGTTCGCTGCAGAACGGCATGCGTGACGGTCCGACCAATCCGTCGGAAGACCCCGAATTCGTGCTGCTGCATATCGATGGCGTGGATTCGATGGGTTTCGCGAGCCACTACAAGATGCCGCACTACGTCACGTTCCAGTCGGATATGGACCGGTTGCGCACGACGCAGGAAAAGGCTGCGGGCAAGCACGCCGAACAGGATGAACAAGGAGTCGAGCAATGAACGAACTCTACGAACTGCCGCTCGACGAGGCGGGTTACAGCTTCGGCTTTCTCGATGAATATGCGAAGCGGGAAATCCGCCGCGCGGTGATCAAGGCGATCTGCGTGCCCGGCTACCAGACACCGTATGCGTCGCGCGAAATGCCGATGGGGCGCGGGTTTGGAACCGGCGGTCTGCAACTGACGCTGTCCCTCGTTGGGCCGGACGACACGCTCAAGGTGATCGACCAGGGTTCGGACGACTCCGTGAACGCGGTCAATCTGCGTCATTTTGTAGAACTGACCTGCGAGGGCGTGCAGACCACCGAGCATACCGGCGAGGCCACGCTGATCCAGTCGCGCCACCGCATTCCCGAGGTGGCGTTGACCGAAAAGCAGATCCTGGTCCTGCAGGTGCCGTATCCCGATCCGCTGGTCGTGGTGGAACCCTCCGAGGCTCGCCGCAAGACCATGCACGGCGAGGGCGACTATTCGCGCCTCTTGACCAAGCTCTACGAAGACATCGTGCAGTTCGACGAAATCACGATTTCGCATCGCTACCCGACGCGTATCAACGGCCACTACGTGATCGACCCGAGCCCGATCCCGCGCTACGACGTGCCGCAGCTGCACATGTCCGCTGCGCTGGTACTGCTCGGCGCGGGCCGCGAGAAGAAGATCTACGCGGTGCCCCCGTACACGCGTGCGGTCCCGCTCGCGTTCGACGACGTGCCGTTCCGTACCGAAGACTTCCGCGACGAGCACGGCCAGCGCCGCGCCTGTGTGCGCTGTGGCTCGACCGAAAGCTTTCTCGACGAGATCATTGGCGATGACGGCGGCAAGTCGTACCAGTGCTCGGATTCGGACTACTGCAACGATTATCGCAACGGCCACATCCATGCGAAGGCCGAGGCAACGACTGAAGGAGCCGCTCAGTGAGCCCCATTCTTCAAGTGCGCGGCTTGACCAGGATCCATGGTTCGGGCTGCGAACGATGTATCGAGAGCACCGGGCCTGAACAGGACACCAACATTTGCCCGCATTGCGGGTCGGTGGTGGCAGCCCACAATGTCAGCTTCGACCTGAAGCCCGGCGAGATCCTCGGCATCATGGGCGAATCAGGATCGGGCAAGTCGACCGTCGTCAAGACGCTCTATTTCGATGAAATGCCGACCGCGGGTTCGGCGCGCTTCTTCGACGACGAGAACGACTCGGACCTCTTCGCAGCGAACGCCGCCGAACAGCGCTGGTTGCGCAACCATCGTTTCGGCATGGTGTACCAGAACCCGCACCTCGGCTTGAATTTCAACGTATCGGCGGGTGGCAATATCGCCGAGCGCCTGCTGATGAACGATGTGACGCTGTACGGCGAAATCCGCGAACGCGCGCGCGATCTGCTCTCGCGCACCGAGGTGCTGCCCGAGCGCATGGATGAATCCCCGAAGAAGTTTTCGGGCGGCATGCAGCAGCGCGTGCAGATCGCAAAGGCGCTCGCAACCCGTCCGCCGCTGCTGTTCCTCGACGAAGTGACCACCGGACTCGATCTCTCGGTGCAGGCGCGCATTCTGGACCTGATCCTTGAGATCCAGCAGGAACTCGGTACCGCGATGATTGCGGTGACGCACGATCTCGGTGTGATCCGCCTGCTCGCGGGCCGCACCATCGTCATGAAGTACGGCCGCATCATCGAGTCGGGCCTGACCGACCAGATCCTCGAAGACCCGCAGCATGCGTACACGCAGCGGCTTGTGGCCTCCGCTCTCTGAGGTAAACCCATGTCCGCGATCCTGACTGTTGAAAACCTGAGCAAACACTTCACGCTGCATGACCAGAACAAGACCATTCCGTCGTGCGCGAACGTGTCCTTCACCGTCGAACCCGGTGCGCTGTCTGCGCTGATCGGCCCGACCGGTGCGGGCAAGTCGTCCGTGCTGAAGTGCATCTACCGTACTTACCTGCCGAGCGCCGGGCGAGCGCTGTACCGCACCGTTGCGGGCGACACGGTCGATCTCGCGCAGGCGTCCGAGCACGAGGTGCTCGCGCTGCGCAAGCACGAGATTGGCTTCGTCACGCAGTTCCTGCACTGCCTGCCGCGCAAGGCCGCCGTCGATGTCGTGGCCGAGCCGATGCTCGTGCGCGGCGCGACGCGTGCCGACGCGCGCGACAAGGCGCGTGGACTGCTCGATGCGCTGAACGTGCCCGAGCGACTTTGGGAAGTGCCGCCTGCGACATTCTCGGGCGGTGAAAAGCAGCGCGTCAACCTCGCGCGTGGCCTGGCCGCTCGCCCGCGCCTGCTGCTGCTCGACGAACCGACCGCGAGCCTCGATCCTCGCACCACCGACAAGGTGGTGGAGATCCTGCAGGCGATCAAGGCGGAAGGCGTGGCGATGCTCGCCATCTTCCATCATCCCGAGCTGGTCACGCGCCTTGCCGACCAGGTGATCGAACTGGCGCCGCCGGTTGTCCGCCAATCTCTTTCCGAGGCGACCACGCTATGAGCCGCCAACTCCTGACGAACGCCACCGTCGTTCTCGCTGACGAAGTGCGCCAGAAACTGGCCGTGCTCATCGAGGACGGCAAGATTGCCGCACTCGATCCTGAGGGTGCCGGCGATGCAACGGTGATCGACCTGAAAGACCATACCCTGATGCCGGGGATGATCGACCTGCACTGCGACTCGCTGGAAAAAGAGGTTGAACCTCGTCCGGGCGTGCACTTTGCGTTTGACTTCGCCTGCGCGCAGGCAGACAAGCGCAATGCGTCTGCGGGCATCACCACGGTATTTCATGCGCTGTCATTCGCGAACCGCGAGTTCGGCGTGCGCAACAACGAAACCGCAGCCGCGCTCGGCCGCGCGATCCACGCCTGGCAAGCGCATGCATTGATCGACAACAAGTTCCATGCGCGCTTCGAGGTAACCGACGTGACCGCCCCTCCCGTTCTGTCTGGCCTGATGGAAGCGGGCGCGATTGACATGATTTCGTTCATGGATCACAGCCCGGGCCAGGGTCAGTTTCGCGACGTGGAGTCGTTCCGCAACTATCTTGCGAACGCCTACAAGGCCGACGATGCCACGCTCGACGTAATCGTGAAGCAAAAGGCGGAAGCAGCGAAAGGCGCGGTCGAGCGCATGCAGCAGCTAGCTAAGCTGGCGCATGCCAATGGCGTTGCGATTGCAAGTCACGACGACGATTCAGCGACCAAGGTCGAGTTGGTACGCGACCTCGGTGCGACGGTCTCGGAGTTTCCGATCAATCTCGAAACGGCCCAGGCCGCGCGCAGCCACGGCATTGCCACGCTGTTCGGCGCGCCGAACATCCTGCGCGGCAAGTCGCAGTCGGGCAATATGCGCGCGCTCGACGCCGTGCTGGCAGGCGTCGCGGACTGTCTGTGCGGCGACTACTCGCCCGCCTCGTTGCTGCCGGCCACGTTCAAGCTGCCTGAGGTCGCGGACATTTCGCTTGCGCATGCGGTACTGCTCGTGACGCGCAATCCCGCGCGGGCCGCCGGGCTGTACGACCGCGGCGAGATCGCGGTGGGCAAACGTGCCGATCTCGTCGCAGTCCAGCGCGTTGGCGGCCTGCCGCATGCCGACCAGGTGTGGTCGCGGGGCAAGCTCGTGCTCGGCGCGAGCCGGGTGCAACATTGAGGCCGGGTCCATGTCAGGCAAGCTGATCTATGTAAGCGGCCCTTCCGGTAGCGGCAAGGACAGCCTGTTACGCCATGCGCGCGAACAACTGTCCGGCCACGCCCGGATCTGCTTTGCTCACCGCTACATCACGCGCGCAGCGGACGCCGGTGGCGAAAATCACGTCGCCCTGAGTCCGGGAGAGTTCGCGGCGCGCAGCAACTCGAACCTGTTTGCTTTGGACTGGGCGAGCAATGGGTTGCAATACGGCATCGGGGCCGAGATCGACCACTGGCTGGACAAGGGGTTGACCGTCGTGATGAACGGATCGCGCGAGTACCTGCCGCAGGCGCGTGAACGCTACCCGTATCTCGTGCCGGTGGAGATTGCCGTGCCGGAAGCGGTACTGCGGGAACGCCTTCTGGCGCGCGGCCGCGAAACGCCGGAGCAAGTTGCGCAGCGCCTGCAGCGCAATCGCTTGCTCGAGCGGTCGTCCAGCCAGCTGGAAATCATCCGTAATGACGGCGATCTCAAAGAGGCGGGGCAGGCGCTGGTTTCGCTGATTCTGCGTTGCGCGGAGCAATCGTGATCCGCGGAAAGTCCGCCCGTCCCATGAGGAGCGCTATGGCCAGCTAGCCCGCGCGTTAGCGCCAGATTGTGTCGTCAATATTTCAATTTACTTAGCATTGCAAATAAATATTCAGATCAGGAAAGGAGCATATCGACA
This sequence comes from Paraburkholderia sp. BR10937, assembly GCF_040965695.1. Lineage (NCBI taxonomy): Bacteria > Pseudomonadati > Pseudomonadota > Betaproteobacteria > Burkholderiales > Burkholderiaceae > Paraburkholderia > Paraburkholderia sp. BR10937. Next base: position 31,788 of record NZ_JBFRCL010000059.1, on the reverse strand, counting down.
TGACTTCCCGAACCACCATCAAGACCGACGCCTTAACCAGGCTCGATCACATGCCGTGGACACGCTTCCACACCCTGCTAACGGTCGCGCTTGGAGTGGGCTGGACGCTTGATTCGTTTGAAACCAATATCATCGGTAGCGTGTTCGGTACGATCAAGGCGCTTTGGCACCTCGATGCCGCCCAAAGCTCGCTGGCAGTGAGCGTGTGGGTGCTCGGCATTCTGGTCGGCGCGGTGGCCTTCGGCTACCTGGCGGATCGTTTTGGCCGAAAACGCCTGTTTCTTGCGACGCTCCTGTGGTATGCCGCGTTCAGCGTAGCAACCATCTTCGCGTGGGATTACAACTCCTTCCTCGTATTCCGCGCACTGACCGCGCTCGCCGTGGGCGGCGAATACTCCGCCGTGACGGCGACCATGGGCGAGTTCATCCCGCGCCGCAATCGCGGACGAACCGACTCGCTGATCCTGTCCGGTTTTCCGCTCGGCGCCGTGTTGTCGGCCATTGTTTCGTACTTCGCGCTCAACCACCTTTCTCCCGACGTGGCGTGGCGAGTGGGCTTTGGCCTGGGTACCACGATGGCCCTGATTTTCTTCTGGATTCGTCGCGTGATTCCCGAATCTCCGCGCTGGCTGCTGCAGCAAGGGCGCGTGGCTGAAGCCGAGGCAATCGTCGATGAAATTGCCGCGTATGCAAAGGGCGCGGGGATCAGTGCCGAAACCGAAGCGCAGAAGCGCTATGAACCCACCATGATGGTGCCGGCACACCCGACGTTCTGGCGCAACATTGGTGAACTGGCTGGACGCTATCGCGGTCCGTGCAGCCTTGCCAGTGCCCTGAACTTCTCGCAGGCCGTCGTTGTATATGGTGTGCTGTCGTTGATGGCGCTCGTTATTTTGCCGTACATGAAAGTGCCTGCTGCCGCGATGCCGATCTACTACATTTACGGCAACATAGCGGCGTTGCTGGGCGGTCTGCTGGCTTCATATGTACTCGAGTCGTGGGGGCGTCGCTCCTCGTTGTTCACGAGCTACACGTTCACCGTGCTCGCGATTCTGGTGGTGTACTTCGCACAATCGCTGCCTTCCATGGTGTTCGGTTACTGCCTGATCCAGTTCGGCGTGACATGGGGCTATATCTCGGCTTACGTGGTATCGGCTGAAATCCTGCCGACACGGCTGCGCGCCTCGGGTTTGGGCGTATCCGTTGCATTCGGTCGAGTGGGCGCAATGGCTACGCCGCTGCTGTTGACGAGTGCTTTCAGCTCGACGGGCACACCTTCCGCACCGCTGCTTGTCCTGCTGGGGCTTGCTCTGCCGGGCCCGGTTGCCGCCGCGATCTGGTGGGTCAAGGGACGCGAAACCCGGAATATTTCGCTGGAGGAAGGCAGCGATGATGCATTGACGGGTGCCGCAGCGCAGTAATATTGTGAGCGCGCAAAGCGCAGACGGTTGGAGACTCAAAGGGCTGCAGAAAATTCTCTGCGGCCCTTTTCATTTTGTCGTCAACATGTCAGCTACGACGATCTCTGAAACGTCGCGCGAACATATTCACGGCGGCTTAGCGGGCGTGGCGAAAGAGAAATATCGGTTAGTTCAAGGAACGCCTTCTCCGGCGATCTGTAGTATCAAAGGTAGCGAAACTACTTGGCTGGCTGGGGCGTCCCTACGACCCACGGGCGCCTGGAGAACATCGATTCGGTGCAAAAGGTAGCGCACAGACAATGTCACCAGCCCTTGAAATAGTTATCCGCGTGAGCCGGAAGCGGATGGCGGCTTTTGGTGGAAGCCGGTCGCCACACTGGCGCTGTCCTCCAAGCTCGGAGCGACGCTTCCTGGCCGAACCCGGAAGTTCATAGCAGTCGATGAACTACCCGCTCGACTCAAGCGATGATCTTCCGTGGCCGACCCTAAACGGTTGGCTGCTATTCAGTCGACTAGCAGCTTTCCGCTCTACAAGGGACGTCTGTTGCTTCGTTGCTTCGAACGCGTAGCCCTAAGCTAGCTCGCGCGGCCCCGGCAGTTTCCGCCATTTTCTGTCCATTAAGTGCCAGAATTGCACTTGTCCCACTCTACGTATGGGGTGTGACAACATAAAATTGGAAACGCATCGCCTTCCCGTAGGCGGCCGGGGCACTTGTGTTCCAACGTGGGCTTGGCGAAATCGATCCCACACCGTCATGCCTTTTGGCACTGTTGCACCGAGTACAAGTCGTCAAAGTTCGTCCGACGTTCCGTTTGCCTACCTGTGAGACTACCGTTCGGATTCGTCGCAACGCTGAAAAAGGAGAAAGTGAATGAAGACTATTCAGGCAATCAAACTAGCCGGTGGCGCATTGATCGTCGCCGTTTCGGTCAGCGCATGGGCGCAGGGGAACGATACGAGCACGGCGCCCGCCACTTCGCAATCGTCGAAGCAGGCCAACCACGCGCTGGAGAAGAAAGTGCGTGCCGCGCTGAATCACGCGAAGGACATCAAAACGGAGAACATTTTGATTCGCGCTCGCGGTGGCGCGGTGACGCTGGAAGGCACCGTTCCGGATGCTTCGCAGGTCGACAAGGCCACTCAAGTCGCTCAGGGCGTTGCCGGCGTGACCTCGGTCAAGAGTGCACTGACCATCAAGGAACCGGGTCAGTAAGTCAAGCCTTTGGCGGGGCCGCCCTTCCGTTTGCACGAGGATACGGCTTCGCCGTTCCCGCTGAGTTTCCGGCATGCAGAAATTTCAATCAACCTGAGTTAACCGGACTATTGATCCGTCGTCGTGCCAACCAATATTGGCAGACTCGCGCGTTGCGAAAAGCGACTTAGTTCCAATATCGCGATGCCAGCCCGTTGCCGAGATGCACGGCCTCAACTGCCGTATTCAACCGCCGAAGATGCGGTCGTCGTCGCGAACGGACTAGTCGACTGCGTCATTGAAATGGCACTGGTCTAATTCGCCGAGATGGATCGTCGTATTTCCATTTGATCGGCCGGGGATTCTTGTTGTGCTCGCGGATATAGCGCATCAGCTTGCGCTCCAAATCCTTTACCGTGGTGAAGATGCCTCGCGTGATCACGTCGCGCTGGATGCGCGAGAACCAGTTCTCCACCTGATTCAGCCAGGAGGTATAGGTCGGCGTGTAATGCAATCGCACGTTTCGGTGTTGCCGCAGGAACTCTTGCACGCGCGTGGTCTTGTGGCTGTTGACGTTGTCGCAGATCACATGGCTTTCTTGTTTGGGCCGCTGGCTGGCGATAACGTCGGTGAGGAAGACCACGAACTGCTCGCTGGTATGGCGCGGCGCCGTCTTGCCGATAACTTCCCCGGTTGTCGTGTTGAGCGCGGCGAACAGGCTCAACGTGCCGTTGCGCTTGTATTCGAAGCCGTGGCTCTCGGCGCGCCCGGGCGACAGCGGCAGCATCCGGTCTTTACGATCCAGAGCCTGAATTGCCGTCTTCTCGTCTACGCAGAACACCACCGCGTGTGCGGGCGGGTTCAGATACAGACCGATCACGTCCGCCGCCTTGGTCTCGAAGTCAGGATCATTTGAGACCATGTGCGTATCGAGCCGATGGGGGCGCACGCCGTGCTTGCGCCAGATGCGCTGGACCGTGGAAGCGCCCACATCGCCCAAAGCCGCGGCAAGCTTATAGCTGCTCCAATGCGTCGAGCCGTCCGGGGGCCGCTGCTTGAGCGTGAGATTCAGAACCCGCGCCTCCAGCTTTTCAGGCGGATGCACCGGAGCTCGTCCCGGATGGCGCGCGTACAGGCCTGCCAGCCGCTCGGCCAGAAACCGGCTCGACCAACGGCTAATGAAGCGAGAGTCACAGCGCAGCCGCTGCATGATCGCCTCACGTGTTTCGCCGTCGTCAAGCATCAGGATCAACCGGGCACGCCGCGTGTCGGCTGCGCGCACCGTTTGGCTACGAGCCACCGACAGCAATTGTTTGCGCTCAAGCGTGGTCAAGTTCATCTTTTCCATGTGTTTCATTGAATACCAATTCAGGTGCTTTTTCAATGACGCAATGGACTAGCCGCTTAGTGATGAGCTTCAGACGGTCGAGTGTCTCAGCAACGGTGCGCGTGAATGACCGTTCCTGACTCGCTAGCTCACGCACGGAAAATCTATGGTCCGCCCCAGTTTTGGACCCCTGATCCCGTGGACTCCCGCCGCCTCGCCGACTCCGCATTAGTATTCGCGTCGCAGCGGTCGTCAATGTAACCTTCATCGCTTGACCGACCCGGTCAAACAATCTGGCGTGCAAATCATCTTCAAAATGCGAAACGACGCGCGAGACGGACGCGACGCGGCAATCGAGAACGTTGACCGCGTCCGTAATACTGCTGGCTTCGGCGCCGCGTAGGAACACGCGCAACATACGTATCTTGTCCATCTCACTCCAACGGTTTTGCTGACAATACCAGCGCGACTTTGAAACTGGATTGACAAGAAACGGCGTTGTACCGGCAGTCGTTTGTAAGGCAAAGGTCTTGACCGCCATTGTCAAACCGTTGCACAGAAGCGCGTTTCCATGAATTGGCCGAATCTAGTAGTGCACATGCACATACAAGAAGCAGAGGAACGCGGTAAGTTCTCCAAAAATATATGCCGTCACCTTGCGGGACTTCTCTTTTGCGCAAGAAATCAGCAGGCAGCGCGGCGTCCTGCCTCAGAGAGCGTAGAGGAATGCCGGGATTGGGAACAACACTCGCACGTTGTCGGGGCCAGGTCGCCTCCGATTCGACCGAACATCGAACCCCGTTCATCTGTTCGTGCCCCCGGATTGAGTAGTAAGTAGCTTCATTCGTGCGATGAAATCCAATCAAACATCGATCTGACCTTCCACAGTTTCCGAGTTGGTTCAGACCTATGAACCGAACCTGTCGTTGTTCCACCTCGAACCCCACGGCATGATTCTGCCAACGAATCCGAGACGACCCAACAACACCAATTGCGTCGCCGCTCTTTCGTTAGGTGATGGATCACATCCTGCCCAGTCGCTGCGGTGAACTCCGGTAGCGCCGGCAACATGGATCGGTCTTCATCACACAATGTCACGTTTTCAGATTCCACATTGGAGAACACATGCCTCAAGCTCAAGCCAAACCGGGAGAGCGACTGCTTTCACCGGTCGACCACACGCTGATCATGATTGACCATCAGTCGCAGATGGCCTTTGCGACGAAGTCGATCGATCCCGTCGTACTGCGTAACAACGCAGCGCTCGTAGCAAACGCCGCCAGGGAGTTTGCTGTTCCGACCATTCTGACTACGGTTGCCGCGAAGACTTTTTCCGGCCCAATCTTCGACGAGATCAAATCGGTTTTTCCGGAAACGAACATCATCGACCGCACGTCGATGAATACATGGGAAGACCAGCGTATCGCCGACCGCGTCAATGCAATCGGCAAGCCACGCATTGTATTCGCGGGTCTGTGGACGAGCGTGTGCATTGTCGGTCCGGCGCTGTCCGCGATCGATCAGGGCTTCGAAGCGTATGTGATTGCCGATGCATGCGGCGACGTGAGCGACGAAGCCCATCAGCGAGCGATGGAGCGCATGGTGCAGGCAGGCGCACGTCCCATGACTTCGCTGCAATATCTGCTCGAACTGCAACGCGACTGGGCACGTAGCGAAACGTACAACCAGACTGTGGCGACGTCGATCCAGCACGGCGGCGGCTACGGTCTCGGCCTTGTCTACGCGAAGACGATGTTCGGTGGTAGCGAGGGTCACTGACCTTAAAGGGTTGTGACGGCTGGCGCGCTCGCGCGCCAGCCGCTGTTTTCATGCTCGGACGATGCGACCAAGGTGTGTCGATGAAAGCCTATTTATTGTCACTGTTAGCCGGCATGTTGGTCGGCGCGATTTATAACCTGATTCATGTGCGTTCACCGGCGCCTCCGCTTGTCGCGCTCGTCGGCCTGTTCGGCATTTTGGGCGGCGAGCAGATCATTCCCGTAAGCAAGCATCTCTTATTCGGTTCGCCACTTGCGACGGTTCCGCAAGAGTCACACAGTGCGCCGTCCCTGGCCGTCATGCCGCTGCGCGGTCATACGGTGGAACAGGCTAGCCGAGAGAATGCCGATAGCAAGGAGCGTCACTCATGAAAGCATCTGAAATTACCCCTGATCTTGTCCTTCACAGCGGCCGCTTTACGACGCTAGACCGGGCGAACCCAACAGCGAGCGCGGTCGCGATCAGGGATGGCAAGTTTACGGCTGTTGGCGAGAATGCCGACGTCATGTCGCTGGCCGGAACGGCGACAAAGGTGATTGACCTGAAGGGACGTTCCGTTCTACCGGGACTCATCGACAACCATACACACGTGGTGCGTGGCGGCCTGAACTTCAACATGGAACTGCGGTGGGACGGCGTGCGCTCGCTCGCCGATGCGATGAACATGCTCAAACGCCAGGTGGCAGTTACTCCACCACCGCAGTGGGTCCGCGTGGTCGGCGGCTTCACCGAACAGCAGTTCATCGAGAAGCGGCTGCCCACCATCGAGGAACTGAATGCCATTGCACCCGATACGCCTGTCTTCATCCTGCACCTTTATGACCGGGCGTTGCTGAACGCTGCCGCGCTGCGCGTGGTTGGTTATACGAAGGACACGCCGGAGCCGCCCGGCGGACAGATCATGCGCGACGGCAACGGCAACCCAACGGGGTTGCTACTTGCGAAACCGAATGCGTCGATCCTGTATGCGACGCTGGCGAAGGGGCCCAAGTTGCCATTCGACTATCAGTTGAACTCGACTCGCCATTTTATGCGTGAGTTGAACCGGCTTGGCGTGACCGGCGTAATCGACGCAGGCGGTGGTTTTCAGAACTATCCTGAGGATTACGAAGTTATACAGAAGCTTGCCAATGAAGGGCAGATGACAGTGCGCCTTGCGTACAACCTGTTCACGCAGAAGCCTAAGGCGGAGAAGCAGGACTTCCTGAACTGGACAAAAGCGTCGAAGTACAAGCAGGGCGACGACTATTTCCGGCACAACGGTGCAGGCGAGATGCTGGTGTACTCCGCAGCAGACTTCGAGGACTTCCGTGAGCCGCGGCCGGACATGCCGGCGCAGATGGAAGATGAACTGGAAGAGGTCGTGCGCGTGCTCGCCGAAAACCGCTGGCCATGGCGCTTGCATGCAACCTACGACGAGACCATCAGCCGTGCGCTGGACGTCTTTGAGAAAGTCAATCGCGACATTCCGCTCGATGGCATCCACTGGTTCTTCGACCACGCGGAGACGATATCCGAGCGCTCGATGGATCGAATCGCCGCGCTCGGCGGGGGCGTAGCCGTTCAACACAGAATGGCGTACCAGGGAGAGTCCTTTGTCGAACGTTACGGTTCGGCCGCGGCTGAGGCCACGCCGCCGGTTGCGCGGATGCTCGAGAAGGGGGTTCGGACGTCTGCGGGCACGGATGCCACTCGTGTCGCATCGTACAACCCGTGGGTGTCGCTTGCGTGGCTCGTGACGGGTAAAACGGTAGGCGGGCTGCGCCTTTATCCGCAGCGTAATCGTCTCGACCGCGATACGGCGCTGCGGATGTGGACCGAGATGGTCACCTGGTTTTCCAATGAGGAAGGCAAGAAAGGCCAGATCGCCGTGGGTCAACTCGCGGACCTGATCGTTCCCGATCGCGACTTCTTCGCGTGCCCCGAGGACGACATCGCGAACACAGTTTCAGAGCTGACGATTGTGGGCGGCCGCATCGTGTATGGCGCTGCGGCGTTCTCTCATCTCGACGACAGCGCGCCGCCTCCGGCGATGCCCGACTGGTCGCCCGTGCGGCGCTTCGGTGGCTTCGCGGCATGGAAGGATTCGAAGGCCGGAGTTGAGGCTGAAGCTTCGCTGCAGCAGATTGCGGCGTCGTCGTGTGCTTGCTCGAACGGTTGCGCCGTGCATGGTCACAACCATGCGCGCGCGTGGTCGAACAGCGCACCGACCTCCGATCTGCGTTCGTTCTGGGGCGCGCTCGGCTGTGCCTGCTGGGCGGTCTGACATGAGCACACACGCACAAGGAAATCCACCGTGGATCGCGACGCTGCTCGCACAGCGCTGGCAGCCGGTAGTGGTGCGCTCGGCGCTCGTGTCCATGTATGTGATCGGGGGCGTCGTTAAGCTCGCGAATTTTCATGGCGCCATGCTCGAGCAGCAACACTTCGGCCTGCATCCGGGATGGCTGTGGGCAGCGCTCGCGATAGTCGTCGAGCTTGGCGGTTCGGCCTGCGTGATCCTCAACCGGTTCGTGTGGCTGGGCGCGGGCGGGTTGGGAGTCTTGACGGCCGTAGCGATGCTCGTCGCGAACGACTTCTGGAACCTGACAGGCGATCCGCGTGTTTTCGCGTTGAACGGATTCTTCGAGCATCTCGGACTCATCGCTGCACTCGTCATGACGACATGCCTTGCCGGCAATACATATTCCTCCGGCCGTGCCGGCGTTAAGTAAACTTCAAAGGACGCTCAACACCATGCGTAACCTCCGTTCCCTGGCAGTGACCGCGCTCGCCATCATTCTTCTCGCGGCGTCGTCGGTCACGTCGGCCGCACCGCCGAAAATTCCGCATCCCGTTGCAGAACCGCATATCGCGGTGGGGCCACAATATGACACCACGCATGTCTATGTCGCGCCGGAAGACTTCGACAAGTTCACCGATAGTGTCGTTGCGACTTTCGGCGGTCACAAGTCTCAGAAGGGCGTTTTTCAGGTAACGCCCGCGCCGAGCCAGACGATGTCGCAACTTGTCTTCACGCCGGTCGGCACGCTGTCGGTGTTCGGCTTCAAGACCCCTGTCCCGTATCCGTTCGGCAGCGAGCGCACAGGGTATCTCGTGTCCGACATCGACGCCGCCGTCAAATCGGCTACGCGACACCACGCTGACGCCGTAGTGACGACGTTCCCCGATCCGATCGGCCGCGACGCGATCATTACCTGGCCGGGCGGCGTCAGCATGCAACTGTACTGGCACACCCAGGCGCCGAACTACGCTGCTTTGCAGACGGTGCCAGAGAACCGGGTGTACGTGTCGCCTGCGCGCGCCAATATGCTGATTCGCAACTTCGTCGCCTTTTCGCATGGCAAGATCGTGTCCGATGATCGCAACGCGCCTGGCGTCGAGATTGGCCAACCGGGCGGGACGTACCGGCGTGTGCGAATCGAGTCGGGATTCGGCAAGATGACGGTGCTCGTGACAGATGGGCACCTGCCTTATCCCTTTGGCCGCGAGATGACGGGCTATGAAGTGACGAATCTCAGCGACACGCTGCGAAAGGCAAAGGCGGCTGGAGTGACAGTGCTGGTTCCGCCGTTCACTTCCGATCAGCGTGAAGCGGCACTGGTGCAGTTCCCGGGTGGTTACATTGCCGAGATTCATACAACTGCGCAGTGAGTTTGGCGAGAAGCGTCAGCTGCTTGCCGACACAGCGATGTTTGGCGAGCGTGTCCACGCAGTTCGATCCGATGCCATTCCTGGGACGGGACACGAGCGATGAATTCTGAAGACAACCTGCTCGCAGGCATTGCGGGCTATGTGGATACGCTCAGCTTTGTGGCGCTATTCGGGCTGTTCACCGCACACGTAACGGGCAACTTCGTACTGATCGGTGCTGAGGCGGCAGGGTTCGGCCAGGGCGCGTTCATGAAGCTGATGGCATTCCCTGCGTTCGTCTCAGGCGTCGCCGTCAGCAGCGTGATTGTGAAGCGCGTCGAACCCGCGACCTCCAACCGGGCGGGGTGCGTTCTCTACATTTTCCAGGCCTCCCTCATGCTGGCTTTTTGCCTCGCGGGTGTTGGCGTCTCGCCCGTTGTGCATGCGAATGGCACGCCCGTCATTGTTTGCGGGATGATCGGCGCCGCGGCAATGGGCGTACAGAATGCGCACGACCGCCTTGTCCCGCGTCCCGGCGTGCCCAACACCGTGATGACGGGCAACGTTACGCAAGCCGTGCTCGATACGGTCGACATCCTGTCGCAAAAGATGCCATCCGACGCGCGAACGGTCGCGCGAACGCGTCTGGGGAAGATGTTGCCGACAATTCTCGCGTTTGCAACTGGAGCAATCCTTGGCGCACTCGCGTATCAGCACGTAGGGTTCTCGGCATTGCTGCTGCCCTGCATTGCGCTCTTGTGTCTGGCTTTGAGGACTGCACGCGGCGCACAGACGCAACTGGATGCCTCCGCAACGGCGACAGACGCGAGGAAAAAGCCGGCCAGGCCTGGCCGTGCTGCCGACTGTCACAGCGAGCGCGTTTGATCGATCGGGCAGCACGGATCACATTTCAGATATCCCCTGACGGGTATGGCGCGCATCCGATCGCACCCGTCTCACGACACGGAGATGCTATGACGCGTGCGTGGCCTTGGCCGTTCGCAGGTGTGGGCGCGCTTGCGTACGTTGCCATTCTCATTGGCGCCCTGGTGCTGGCGTCGAGCGGCAACGCGCGGGCGAGCACGCAGGAACCGGCAACCGCCGATACCCCGGCCGCCGAATGCACCGCGAAACGGCCTGTAGTGGAGTTCAACCGCTGGCAGGAAGACTGGTCTGTGCTTGCAGAAGACTGCGTGCCCCGACAACCGCTCGACAGCCTCAAATACATTCCCCTGGGTGGCGATCCCCATTCGTATCTGTCGCTCGGCGCGAATCTGCGTGAGCGACTGGAGGTCAACGATGCGCCGCTCTTCGGCATCGGCATGGGGCATCCGGATACGTACGTGATACAGCGTGCGGAGGTCAGTGCTGATGCGCGTATTGGCCCGTATCTCCAGTTCTTTGCGCAACTCGAAGATGCGAGGCCCTTCGGCAAGGACACGGTGACGCCTGTCGACAAAAATCCGCTTGACCTGGAACAGGCCTTCGTCGCTTGGGCAGGTCCATTCGGGCCCGGCACGCTGAAGTTCCGCGTTGGCCGCCAGGAGATGGCGTTCGATCTGCAACGGTTTATTTCCGTTCGCGACGGGCCTAATGTGAGGCAAGCGTACGACGCCGTCTGGGTGGATTACGAGTATCAGAAATGGCGTTTCATCGGCTACCTGACCCAGCCCGTGCAGTACCGCGACGTGACGGCATTCGACGATTTCTCCAACCGGCACCTGACGTTCAGCGGTGTGCGTTTTGAGCGGCAGGGCGTCGGACCCGGCGATCTCTCCGGCTACTACTCAAGATATAACCGCTCGAACGCGCACTTTCTGGATGCGACGGGCGACGAGCATCGCGACGTCTTCGACCTTCGCTACTCAGGCAAGGTCGGCCGCGCCGACTGGGATGTGGAGTCGATGTACCAATCGGGGCACATCGGCACCAAGACCATCAGCGCGTGGGCGGTTGGCTCGCTGGCTGGCTACACGCTGGACCTGCCGTGGACCCCGCGCGTGGGCGTGCAAGTCGATGCGGCGTCGGGCGACCGCCATCCCGGTGATGGGCGGGTCGAAACGTTCAATCCGCTCTTTCCGAACGGGTACTACTTCACGCTTGCGGGCTACACGGGCTATGCGAACCTGATTCACATCAAGCCTTCCATCATGCTCAAGCCGACGAATACTCTCACGTTGCTCGGTGCACTTGGATTCCAGTGGCGAGAGACGACCGCGGACGCCGTTTATCAGCAGGCCAATGCCGTGGTGCCGGGAACAGCCGGACATGGGAGCCATTGGACGGGCATGTATGCCCAGGTGCGTGCCGACTGGACCATTTCAGCGAACCTGATCGGGTCCGTTGAAGCAGTGCACTTCCAGGTAGGCAACTCGATTCGCGAGGCAGGTGGCAAGAACGCAGATTACATTGGCGTAGAACTGAAGTACGGATGGTAGCTACATGACACCAGGCCAAGGAGGAGAAATCATGGCAGATGTATCTGAGATCAGACCGCGGGAATCCGCTGAAGAAGACGCACGCGTGGGAGCGTTGGCACAAGAGTGTATCCATGCAGCATGTTTGCCAGTCTGATGACTTCCCCGTTTCGCCCTGCACCTAAAGTGCAATTGCGGCTGCGCTGGGCATACCTTAAATTTGGCCGATGGCAGACGCGGATATGCGTCAAAGCACCGACGTTCTTTTTTCGGTTATTGCAGGGGCGGGTGCCTAGCCGGCGGTTTATGGCATCAGCTGTTCATCCCCAAACCTAGTCATCGTCGTTGCGTTTGCGTATGAAGGCGCACGTTCCGCTCAGGACGGATTCCTGTGATTCCCGAAAAGCAGCCAAGTTAATGAACGCGATGGATTACGTGAATTTCTTTTCGCAACCTGTCCCGGCAGATGCCATCGGATTGGCGCGCCTGTTCAAAACATCTGTCATTTTCGTCTGCGGCTGGGCACTGATTGAGGCACCGCTGGAACTCATCGGAACGATCAATTCCACCTCGCTGCTCGCCTTGGTGACGTCGAAGGTGCTCATGTGCGTCATTGGCGCGGCCGCCATCGCCAACCTGCGGTTTGCTCGTCAAGTGTTTGTCTTCATCTGCGGAGCGAGCGTACTCGCCATAGCGCCGGCACTACCTCTTGAGTACACGCGCTGCATTCCCATTGCACTCTTCTCGACCGTTGAATGCATTAGCAAAGCCGCATGCGTTGCATCACTCGCAGTCGCAGCGATGAGGAGAGACGGTGTTGGCGAACGGCTGAGCGCGCTTAACCACACAGTCAACGAAGAAAAATGAGCTTAGCGGGCGTAATGAGCCGGCATTGCTATCAATGTTCACCGTGCTACCCGTCGGTGGCGCATTTCGCGCGACAGAGCCAGATGAGACACATTACTGCAGAAGAGGTGAGGGTATGACTTGTCGAAATGAAAACGACATCGTTCGACGCACACTGATAGCTCTTTTGAGGCCTGAATCGTTCGCGTCGGCGTCCACTGCGGACACAGAGACCCGTAAAGGCAGATTTCGCCGGAGCGGCGGCACGGCACCCCGGACAATCGACCTGTTGTTGGCGAACCCGTGGTCGCCCGTATTTCAATTGTCGAGCAGCTTACGTCGCAAACGCTCAGTGTCTGCTGGAGCGATCCACAATCCGGACACTATGCCGATCAGGTGTGGCGCAAAGGTGTTGCGCGCAAACCGTCCATCTGTGCGTTGACAGGCATGCGCATTTGTCCTGGCGATCGCGTATTCCAGCCTCGTGCGCGTAAATCGAATGTACCCGCGAATCGTGATCGGATGATACTAGCGGCAGGCGTGCCTGAGATTCACTTCTCGTTTCATGAGGCTGATGGCCTGACGCCACCGACAAGCGCTATTCAACGTCGTGGCCGACACGTTGCGGCTCGGACTGATGGAGTACATGGCGTAACCTTTGTCCCGTCGGTTTGACCGTACGCATGAGTGAGATTGCTTTTTCACATGCACGCCCGGGGAGGTATGAAAAGTGAAAAGTTCAAAATGGCTTCGATGTTTCTCTATTGGCCTGTCGTTATATTCGAACATGATCCATGCACATGAGCTGGATGCGAGGCTGGATTGTCAGTCGGGTGCGCACGAGTTCATCAAGCAACTGGTCGACGCTCAGGAGATCGGTTCGAAGCCGATGAGAGTGTCGGACAACTCGGTCAATGCATATCAGCCGAGGACAACAGGTGATCTAACAGCACTGGGATTCAAGGTCTCGGCTGTATTCGGCTTTTCTCCCAACGACGATATGTTCAGTCAGAACGGTAGCGGTGGGGCGACCAACGAGGTGTACGGGGTCGTTGTCATGGCAGGCAAAGACGCGGTAGGCGAACGCATTCACGAGATCGGAAGTCCCGCGACCGTGAAGGAGGTGATGCCACTCGTCATGACCGCCGTCGTTTGTCAAAAATAGCCGCTGGTTGGGAGATCCAGGCGGCGTCGAGACCATGCGTGACGTGTGACGGAGACGGGTAGCAGGCCTTAGGAAGTCGAACTGGCGGACAGGGGCAGTCGCAGCATTTGGCGCCGCCAGAGCTGAAGCCGAAGTCGGATCGCATTCAGGCGGTGCTGACGTACGCGAAGAAAAATCTCGCAGAGCCTCTTTCAGTTAAACAATTGGCGGAAGGCGCGCGGTTCAGTCCGCGGCAGTTTAGCCACGCGTTTCGGACGGAAACCGGACAGACTCGGGCGAAGGCCGTCGAACGATTGCGTCTCGAAGCAGCGCGCCTGATGCTCGAAGAAAGCCGACACACTATGGATGAGATTGCCGTTGAGACGGGCTTGTCCGATCCTCGGAGAATGCGCGAAGCGTTCCTGCGCATATTCGGGCAACCGCCGCAAGCGTTTCGACGCAACGCGGGCGGCGACATGCTCGACCTGAGGTCCACGCTTGCGTCGCCCGTGCTTGCGGAAGGTTCTTGACCGGGCGAGACCGCCTCGCGCAAGGCGCGCCAACTGGCGCCGCCGTCACAGTCGCGGCTACATTCCGTTCAGCCCGCGGATACCCGCAAATATCACGTCGAGCGTCTGATTGGTGAGTTGCTCCGAAGTGACTTTTGGCGCGCCCAAAGGGTTGATCCTGAAGTCGACCGTCATAGTCGCTACACCGTGCACGCACATCCATGCTATACGCGCCACGCTAAACGCTTTCGCCTCGTCGGCCTTGCCCTGTTCGGCGAGGTAGTCCGCCGCAGCCCGGACGAGCGTGTGGTAACACTGGCGCGCGGAGTCGTCGAGTTCGGCATGCACCTGAGGCGAGCGGAATTGCGGTGAGAACATCAGGTGGAACAGCGTCGGATGAAGCGCCGCGAATGCCACATAGTTCGACAACAGCGATCGCAGTCGCTGCTCGGCAGACATGTTGGGGCGAAGCCGGGAAAAGCGGAACTCTGTGAGATCCCGGAAGCCGCTCGCCGCAATGGCGGCCAGCAAGCCTTCCTTGTTTCCGAAGTGATGCTTGGGTGCGACCTGCGATACACCCACGGTGCTTGCAATACGCCGCATGCTCAACTCGGCAAGACCGACCTCGCTGAGTTGCTCCTTGCCACAACGTACGAGATCTTCACGGAGGTTACCGTGGTGATACGGGCGTGGTTCAGCAACCTCAGCCTCCGTCCTGTTCTTTGGCGTACGGGAACGGTTCGCAGCGAGAGGATTGGCCGTGGCTTCCTCGACCCCTGCTGCTTTGCGTCGGGCGTTGGTTCCGGCTCTGGCCGTGCGTTTGGTTCTTGCGGTCTCTTCCATGCCATAATCTTAACACCGAATCGATCTGTGGTGAAACGGGCCCCAATCGGGTAGCGCGTGGGTTACGGCGCCAACATTGAAATGATGCCGCGGTGGCCGTATCAAGCATCGTCGCCGGGTGGCCGGCTAGTTTAGCCGTCGAGGCTGCAGGCCGAGTACGGAGCGCGCTTCGTCGGGTGTTGCGACTTCGGCGCCCATGCTTTCGATGATACTGACCGCACGTTTGACCAGCGCTGCGTTACCCGGCGCGAGTTCCCCTTTTCCGAGATAAAGGTTGTCCTCGAGACCGACACGAACGTGCCCTCCAGGAATCACACTTTGAGACACTGTCGAAAATTGGGCTCGCGAAATGCCGAACGCCGACCAATGCGCGTTATCGGGCAAATAGCGCCTCATCATCAGCAGAGCCTCTATGTCGGCGTCCGCACCCATTGGCACTCCAAGGCACAGTTGGAAGAGGGGAGACTGAAGGACACCTTGTGTTTCGATCAGATGACGCGCGAGGCGCACGTGCCCAAGAAAAGACCTCGATCTCCGGCCTTACGCCTGCACTTTCGACAAGGGAAGCCATTTTAACCAGATGGTCGGGCACGTTGACGAACACGCGCTTGCCAAAATTCATGGTCGCTACGTCAAGGCTGCAAATTTCCGGACGCAATTCGAGTACATGCTGGACGCGCGCCTCAGGCGTCATCATCGTGCTCTCCGGGCTTCCCCTGTTCGGATCCTCGTCGGTTGGATAGAAGCCTCCGCCCGGCCCGGTCGTCAGATTGATCAAGATCGGAGATCCGCTTCCGCGGATCCTTGAAACAACCTCCCTGTAGAGAGACAGGTCGGTACTTGGCGCGCCGGTCGCGGGGTGACGGACATGAGTGTGCGCAATGCTCGCGCCGGCCTCACATGCAGCGATGGCCTCATTGGCGATTTGCTCCAGCGGGGTTGAGGCGCGCCGTATCGCCGTTTCCAGTAAGTGCCCAAGTAACAATCGTTTTGTCCAGCGTAGTGGTCGCTCAGAGGGTAGATCGGGGCATTAATCCGGAGATCTCTTGCTATCTCGCCGGCGCGACTCAAGGGCTGGGCGCTCGATCACATATTAACACCGTTATGCTCGCGGTCGAGGGAGATCGACGGACATCCACGCACGGGGCCGGAATGCGTTTTCCATAGCTGCCAGTCATGGCGCTTTGCGCATCGGTAAAAAGATGTCAAATTTCCCGGTAAATGGCGCTGTTTAGTGCGTTTAACGCAGCGACACACGCACCAGCGCATCCTGGAATCGGTGATGTTGGAGCGCTAACCCTTCACGCCTCGGGAATACCCGTATTGTTATCGATATTAACGGCGTTAGGATTAAGTCGTGAGAAGCGATTCCTGGCGGCGTGCACGACAGTCACTATCTCTAGGGCCACATATTGCAGGCCTGTCATCTTGCGTTCGCATCTCTCGAGATGATCTTGTGATCAACCCGCCGGTAACCCCCCCGGCCCCCATGCAGGACGAGAAATGAGCACTGTTTTGTATGAAACGGATGGCGCGGTCGGCGTCGTCACGATGTCTAACCCGCCACACAATCTGATCGGGACCTCCTTCATGACAGATCTGCTCGGTACGTACGCGCGTGCCATCAAACAGGGTTGCCGGGCGATCTTGCTGCGTAGTGCGATGCGTCATTTTTGCGCCGGCGCCGATGTTGCAGGTTTTGGGGACGGTGCCGGCGCCAGGCGACATGACGAGGCCTCGTTCGAATCGTTGCTCGATGCGCTCGAGAACATACCTGTTCCCACTGTCGCTGCGGTGCATGGTGGCGCGCTCGGCGGGGGCTTCGAACTCGCGCTGACCTGCGACATCATCGTGGCCGCAGACACGGCATTCTTCGGAATGGCAGAAGCCTCGCTCGGCCTGCTACCGCTTCCGGGTGGTGTGCAGCGTGTCGTGCAGCGCGTGGGTCCCGCACCGGTCAAGGAAATGGCCATGTTCGGGCGCAGGCACTACCCGGCGTCGCTCGAGCGATGGGGCGTCATCAATTTCGTCGCAGCCGAATCGGAACTGCCTTCGGTATCGATGTCATGGGCACGGCAACTCGCAGCAGCTCCGACCGTTGCACTCAAAGGTATCAAGCAGCTGGCCAATCTGTCAGTTCGAGGCGGCATCGCCGCGGCGGATGCACGGCAGATCTGTGGAACTGTACTTAGCCGATCTCGAAGCTTCCGAGCGATACAAACTGCTCAATGCGATTGTCGTCCCCCGCCCGATTGCCTGGATTACAAGCCGATCGGCGGACGGGCTGGTGAATCTCGCCCCGTTCAGCGCGTTTACGATCGTTTCGTACGAGCCGCCGCTACTTGGCGTGAACATGGGGCGCGGAACCGATGGCAGCCGCAAGGATTTCAGCGCGCAATGTGATCGAGACCGGCGAGTATGTCGTGAACATCGGTAGCGACGACATGATCGGACTGATTCAGAAAAGCTGGCGGTGACGGTCCGCACAAACGAGTGCCGGTACAACTCTGTTTCTTGTCATTCCAGTCGCGAAGTTGCCCTGTAATTGTCAGCACAATTGGTGGAGTAAGATGGACAAGATCCGTATGTTGCGCGTGTTTCTGCGCGTCGCCGAAGCCGGCGGTATTACGGCCGCGGCCAACGTTCTCGATTGCAGCGTCGCGTACGTCTCGCGCGTCGTTTCGCAACTTGAAGATGATTTGCACGCCAGATTGTTTGACCGGTCGACGCGCCGTATCAGGCTCACCGAAGTGGGTGAGCGCTATTTCTGCCACTGCGCGCAGATTCTCGCCGACCTCGACTGCGCCGATGCCGAAGCCACCGATTCAGTGAAAGAGCCGGCCGGCCTGCTTCGCGTTCACACAATAGCTGGTCTTGGGAAGGCGCATCTCGCTGCTTGCATCGTTGACTACCAAAGGCGCTTCCCAAAGGTGGAGGTCGACCTGACATCGTCGCCGACGTTGCCACGGCTCGTCGAAGAACAGTTCGACATATCGGTGATCGCGGCAAAGGCGCTTCCTGACTCGGACTATGTCAGTCAGGTGGTGGCCACAATCCATGGCGTGCTAGTGGCCGCACCGGCATACCTGAAGATGCGTCCTCTGCTCTCGGAGGGCGACCTGGCAGGACATGCTTGCGCGCAGTTGCTAGTGCCAACCACGTCGGATGGTTGGCTAGTGCTGCCCACGGACCGCACGCCTTTGTTGGATGCAGTGAGCATGCGTCTAAAGTTCACTGATCCGGAAGCAATGCGCGCGGCATTGCGGGCGGGTGCGGGCATTGGCGTGCTGCCAGTCTATTGCGCAATCGACGATCTTCGGGTCGGAATGCTGGTTCGGGTATTGCCGCGGCTGCAGTTGCCACCCTTGAACGTATATGCTGTTTATCCTTCGCGTCGCTACGTGCGCGCAACGATCCGCACCTTCGTGGATTTCATCAAGCAAGAGCTAAGCGCGAGAATTGCCTCACAGGATGCCGAGCTGCTCTTGTCGTGCTGCACGCCTGCACATTCGCATCACGATGATTCCAGTGGGACTAAGGCCGGCACCGAAAGCGATGACGGTTTAAAGGCTGCTTGACGGACATTTCAGGCAATGGGTGGTCCCGAGCCGCCCGGGAACCTCGCCGTCAAGGCACGGAAACGTCGTGACATTCCGGCGCTCGACCTTTTCAAGCAGGGCTACCATGCCATCCTCCCGGTCTGGCAATCGAACCATCAGCGCTAACCTTATATACAAGGCGGCGCGTCAGTGTGAGCGCGGTATATTCGTTGCCGGCTCGTCGTCGTCGATCATTTGGGGAACGGACTCCCGCAAAAAGTCGATCCAGCTCCTTATCTTGGCATCCAGATATTCGCGGGAAGGGTAAAGTGCATGAATCTGCATCTCACTCAGGCGGTATGTGGGCAGCACACGGATCAGGGTGCCGTCGCGCAGCCAGGGCAATGCAGTCCACAGCGGCAGTGCGCCAATGCCCAGGCCATCGCGTAGGGCGAAAGCCATCGCTTCAGCGATATTGACCCGAAAGGGTGATGAATGAAGCTCGAAAACTTCCCTGCCATTTGGACCGTCCAGATCCCAACGTGACGAGGGAAGTGTCAGACTGGTCGTCTGCAGGCACGTATGGTCGGCAAGCGCGGCAACCGAACTTGGGGTTCCACGGTCGGCAAGATATGAGGGCGAGGCGCACAAGATACTATAGGAGTTGCCGACTCGAACAGCTACCGAACTGGAACTCGGTAGTTCGGTCCGACTGAGTTGAACCGAGACATCGTAACCCTCTTCGAGGAGGTCAGGAACATGCTGAGACAGGGTCAGCTCGACAGCAACGTGTGGGTACCGTTTTTGATAGCGCATAACAGCGGGCATCACGTAATGCTGACCGAAACTCGCAGTGGCGTGTACACGCAAGCGCCCGGACGGAAGCACATGCGCATTTGATGCCTCTGCTTCGGCCTCGTCGACGTAGTCCAGAATCTGGTAGCACCGGTGCAGATATCGCTTTCCGGCCTCCGTCAGCACAATCTTGCGGGTCGTGCGATAGAGGAGGCGCGTGCGCAGACGTTGTTCCAGCTCAGTGACAGCACGCGAAACCTGACCTGCTGTCAAATCCAGACGCGCGGCCGCGGCGGTGAAGCCTCCGGCTTCAACCACACGTGCAAACGCTTTCATCTTTTGAAAAGTATCCATAGTCAACCGTAGAGAAACCCCGAAGTTAGCGGCGTGCCCGTGTCAGCACGAGTTCTTCTGGGCGCACATATCAGGGCGTTGTCATCCGACCGCGAAGAAAATCCGCGTGTGCATTCGCAGCGTCAGCGATTGTTTGCATGAGGATGGCGCCATGCAATAGCTCCCGCCTTTCCGTGTCGGACAGTTCGCGGCCTTGTCGTTTCAGTCGCCGTGCGCCCGCATCGCATACGCTTACGAGTCGCCCGACATCGAAGCGATGGAGCCGTTTCAGAACAACACTTACGGGTCTGCGCGCAACCGAATGCTTCGCAGCAAAGTCACGCAGAGCCAGCAAGCTATCGCCGATGGTCCATGCCGCAACCAGCCCGCGAAGATCGCTCTCTTTACACGCTCGTGGTATCGCACTCCCGATCGCAAGCAGGCGACTCAACCTGTCGGCGGTCCGGCTCAGCCAGGCATCTGCGTTCCATTCCCGTGGGCTGCGAGCCATCTCGGCCAGATCCCGGCGGACCGCGCGGTGTAACCGGGCTCGAATGGCCTCTGGATCCCTCGGAAACAGAATCGCGAATATCGCCGCGCCGCATGCGATGCCGAGCAAAGTCGCGATCGCACTATTGAGGAACGAGGCGTCATTGATCCGTGTGGAGTTGACCGGCGAGATAAAATTCCAGAAAAAAAGCGCGAAACCACTGCCGATGGCTGCCGTGCGAGGATTACGCATGGCGAGCCCCGCACAGACCATAAAGAAACCAGCGATGTATGCGAGCAGGACGAAACCCGACACTGCCGGTAGCAAGACGAAGTTGCACAGTGCCCCCGCAAGTGCTGCGCATGCCGCGCCCTTCAGGAAGCCGAGCGCACCATCCACGGGGTTCGGGCGAGTGGCGAACAGCGCACTGACCACCCCAACGATCGTCACAAAGCCTGCACCGGACGGCCAGGCGCTGAAAATCCAGAATGCCGACGCGGCCAGTACCGCGACAAACGACCGAATTCCGTTGTGCCAGGCGAGAACGGGATCGCGATGCCAGGCAAAGTCTGGACGCGCTGTCGGTGCATCGGCTCGCTCCATCTGCGCTGTGCGCGTGAGAACTTCACTGAGCGCGGCCAGAAGCAAGCGTAGGCGGTTCAAAACGAGCAGCCGGGGAGTGAATAAATCGCCTGACGCGTCTGCTTCTACCAGCAGCGCCGAGTCGACCGCTGACGTCGCAGCCAATACTTCGGCGTTCAGTCTGGCCGGAGCCATGGCAACGCGTTCCAGTAGTTGCGCGGTTTCTTCGATGAGTTCGTCCTTGATGTCAGGACGTTGAGTCAACTGCTCGCTTAGCGTCTGTGCAGCCGCCAGTTGTGAAAGTACAGCAAGTGCTAAGGCCCGCAAGTGGCCTATCTTCCGTCGCACAGTCAACGATGTCGCTGCGGCATATTCGGCAGTGGTGTCCAACTCGAGCGCACCCGCGAAAAGCCTGTGAATTGCGAGGCCGTCAGGCTTGCGGCGGAGCACTTTTGCGCAGACATCTGCTGCCTGCTTTACGTATCGGCCAAGGCTTTCACGAACTTCGCGCACCGGTTCGCCCGGTGCGAAGATCGTCGTCAGCGTCGCCTCGACCAGAATGCCAAGGATCACGTATAGAAAGCGGGCTACTGCCAGATTGAAGGCATTTGACGGGGCAGACGCTGCGCTCACGGCAATGATTGCAGCAGTGTAGCCCGCAAGTACCCCGGCATAGGCGCGGAAATTTCTCGATGAAGTCGCCACGCCGGTGCAAAGGCCGATCCACGCGGCAAGCGAAAGTACAAACAATTCCGGCGTCTGTGCAAAAAGTGCGATCAGTGCGAGCGCCGCCACTGCACCCACTGTCGTGCCGAGAATCCGGTACTGACTTTTCGAGAGGCTCATTCCCCGATTACCTTGAGCTACGATCCATACGGTCGTTGCCGCCCATTTCGGATCGTCCAGGTTCATCCGAAAGGCAATGTAGAGTGCGATCAACGACGCCGCTGTGGTGCGTACGGCAAAAGCTATGGAGGCCCAGGGCACACCCGGCAGTGAGCGACGCAGTGCTGTGCCGAGCGCAGTTAAATCGGGCAATTTGCAACGATGGATTTTCATACTAAGCGGAACTCACCGGGGAGCCGGTCAACAACTTCATCAGCGGGGGAGCCTCTTTGCGCGGTGCAACCGACATGCGCTTCGGAAATGCGGTAGCGCATGTTGGACGCTGGAGCGCGTGCCTGTCATGCGGTGCGCTTGCTGGCGTTGGCCGAAGCGTCATCTGGGCGCAGGGCGGGGCTCCTGGGTCGCGTCGGTTCGTCTCAAATCACTCCGGTCTTCTTCAATGCGTCGAGCTCCTCCCTGTCGATCTGGCACAGCGATGCCAGCACATCATCCGTGTGCTGCCCAAGCGTCGGGGGCGCACTTCGATATTCGATCGGAGAGCCTGACATCCGGATCGGATTCGCCACTGTCGGCACGGTGCCCGAGAGCGAATGAGGCAAATCCACCCGCATGCCCCTGAAGTCGACCTGAGGATGTACAAACGTCTGCGCTATGTCATTTATCGGCCCACAGGGCACGCCCGCTGCTGAGAGCGCCGTAACCCACTGCCCGATCGTGCGAGCGACCAGAACTTTCTGAATCAGCGGAACCAATGCTTCGCGGTTGACCACGCGTGCTGCGTTGGTCGCAAACCGCGGATCGCGTGCGAGATGCGCGCAATCGGCGACCTCGCAGAATTTTCGGAACTGTCGATCGTTGCCCACGGCCAGTACGAGCTGCCCGTCGCTCGCGTCGAACACCTGATACGGGACAATGTTCGCGTGCGCGTTTCCTTCACGCTTCGGCGTCTTGCCCGACACGAGGTAGTTGAGGTTCATGTTCGCCATCGCAGCCACCTGAACGTCGAACAGCGCCATGTCGATGTACTGGCCTTTGCCGGTTTTGGTTCGATGCGCCAGCGCAGCGAGCATGGCGACGGTCGAATACATGCCCGTCATGAGATCAGCGAATGCGACGCCGAGCTTTTGCGGTCCGCCACCCGGCAGATCGTCACGCTCGCCGGTGATGCTCATCAGGCCGCCCATGGCCTGAACGATGAAGTCGTAACCCGCTTGCTGAGAAAGCGGACCATCTTGACCGAAGCCCGTTATCGAGCAATAGATCAGGCGCGGGTTGAGCGCATGTAGGTCGTCGAAGGCAAGACCGTAGCGGGCCATGTCTCCGACCTTGTAGTTCTCGATGAACACATCGCTCTGCTTCGCCAGTTTCCGCACGATCGCTTGTCCTTCTGGCGTCGCGATGTCCAGCGTGACCGACTTCTTGCCACGATTCGTTGACAGAAAATAGGCGGACTCGCCGGTCGCATTGCCTTCACTGTCGTTAAGGTAGGGCGGGCCCCATGCGCGGGTGTCGTCGCCCGTGCGCGGACGTTCGATTTTGATCACTTCGGCGCCGAGATCCGCAAGGATCTGGCTCGCCCAAGGGCCGGCCAGGACGCGGGATAAATCGAGAACGCGAAGATGTGAAAGTGCTCCAGACATGTAAGTCATCCTGAAATTGAAGGGGATTCCGCGGCAGCGGTTTACTCCCTGATTGATGGTCCGCAATGCGAACCGATAGGATAGAATTTCCGCCGGGCAAGCAAGATAATCGACTTGATAACGCATGTAAACCCTGGTTAATAGGCGTTATCTAATCTGACAAACGATTTCAGCATCTGCTGGTGATGAATATATGTTGGTCCGCTATGCGGACCGAATTTCTAAAATATTTGACAGGGAGTGTTTCGACATGACAGGATTTAGCAAAGGAAAGGGTTCGAAAGAGCAGGGACAGATTACAGCTATGCCGAGGATGAAGAGTCCGGCGGGACCGTCGGACGCTCCGTATGAGCAGCGCGACATCGCGCGCTTCGACGACGAGGCCGGCACGGACCGGCAGTTCGTGACCGCACTCGCGCGAGGGCTCGAAGTGCTGCGGTGCTTCGGACCCGCGGACCGCTATCTCGGTTTGTCGGAGCTGGCGCGTCGCACGAGCTTGCCGAAAGCCACGGTAGCGCGATTGGCCGGCACGCTCGCGAAACTCGGCTATCTGCGCTACTCGGAATCGCTCGGCAAATACAGCCTCGGGACGGGTGTTCTCTCGCTCGGCTATTCGATGCTGTCGAATCTGGACATCCGCGATGTCGCGCGCCCATTCATGCAGGAACTTGCCGAATATGCCCGCGCATCGGTGGCTTTGGGGATTCGTGACCGGCTCTCAGTCGTCTATATCGAGTGGGTGCGCAGCAGCGCGCCGATTACCGTCATGCGTGGCGTCGGCGTCCGATTGCCGCTCGCGACGACGTCGATGGGGCGGGCGTACCTTGCGGCGGCGCCCGAGGAGGAGCGCCACGAAGTGCTCGAGCAGGTACGCCTTCAGGACGAGTCGGACTGGCCGCGCATCCAGCGCGGCATCGATCAGGCCGTGAAGGATTATGAGGAGCGCGGCTTTTGCCTCTCGGTGGGCGACTGGGACAAGGATATCGCGAGCGCTGCCGCTCCGTTCGCGGCCCCCGATGGCACCCGCATGGCCTTCAACTGCGGGGGGCCCGCATTTGTGATGAGCCGCGACACGCTGGAAAACGACATTGGTCCACGCCTTGTGGACCTTGTGCGACGTTTAGGCGCCGCCATAGGGCGGCGATGACCGACAACGGTGCGCTCGCGTGAAGCGCCCCTTGTGGAATCAAGGAAAACAGATGATTCGTGATCAGGAAACGCTCAACCTCCTACTCGACACCGTTTCGCGCTTCGTGCGCGAGCGGCTCGTCCCTGCTGAAAACGAAGTGGCGGAAACCGACGAGATTCCCGCCGACATCGTTGACGAAATGCGCGAGATGGGCCTCTTCGGCCTGTCGATCCCCGAGGCGTACGGCGGTCTTGGGCTGACAATGGAGGAGGAAGTGCGCGTCGCGTTCGAAATCGGCAAGACTTCGCCATGCTTCCGCTCGCTGTTCGGCACGAACGTAGGTATCGGATCGCAAGGCCTGATCATCGACGGATCCGAAGAACAGAAACAACGCTATCTACCGAAGCTCGCATCTGGCGAACTGATCGCTTCGTTCGCATTGACGGAAGCGGGTTCGGGTTCGGACGCAGGCTCGCTGCGCACGCGTGCGCGGGTCGATGGCGACCACTACATCATCGACGGCGCCAAGCGCTTCATCACGAACGCGCCCGAGGCGGGCATCTATACCGTGATGGCCCGCACCAATCCCGACATCAAGGGCGCGGGCGGCATTTCCGCATTTATCGTCGAACGGGGCACGCCTGGCGTGTCGCTCGGAAAGATCGACAAGAAGATGGGACAGAAGGGCGCCCATACGTGCGACGTCATTTTCGAGAACTGCCGGGTGCCGGCGAGGAATCTGATCGGCGGTTTCGAGGGCGTCGGCTTCAAAACGGCGATGAAGGTGCTCGATAAGGGGCGGCTGCACATCTCGGCGATTTGCGTCGGCGCCGCCGAACGCATGCTTGACGATGCGCTTCGCTACGCGATGGAGCGGCAACAGTTCGGTCAGCCGATCGGCGAATTCCAGCTCATCCAGGCCATGCTCGCCGATAGCAAGGCAGAAATCTACGCGGCCCGTTCGATGGTGCTCGACGCAGCCCGACGCCGCGACAACAAGGAGGACGTATCCACGGAAGCGTCGTGCTGCAAGCTGTTCGCTTCGGAGATGTGCGGCCGCGTCGCCGATCGCGCCGTGCAGATTCACGGCGGCGCGGGATACGTCTCGGAGTACGCGATCGAACGCTTCTACCGCGACGTGCGCCTGTTCCGCATCTACGAAGGCACGACACAGATCCAGCAGCTCGTGATCGCTCGCAACATGCTTCGCCACGCGAGCGTTTGAGCGCGGGTGCAGTCACGCAGTCGTGAAGGAGGCGGTGAGTGGTCACCGCACAATCGTTTGCCGTCAAGGCGCCGTAGAGCGCTTGTTGGCTTGTTAGCCGCATGGAGGAGTCCGGATGGAAGTCAATTCGTTCAGCCAGCAAGGTCTGGTTGCGCGCGATCGTGTGTGGATCGCTGTGTTCGTGTTTGCTTTTCTCGGTCTGATGGTCGACGGTGCAGACCTGATGTTCCTTTCCTATAGCCTGTCGAGCCTCAAGCACGACTTCGGGCTTTCGAACGTCGAAGCGGGCGCGCTCGGCACCGTCACGCTTGCAGGCATGGCGATCGGGGGCATCTACGGGGGCTGGGCCTGCGACCGTTTCGGTCGCGTGCGTACGGTGGTGTGGACGATCGGGGTCTTTTCGATCGGCACGGCAGCGCTTGGCCTGACGCAAAACTTCACGCAGTTCGCGGCGTTCCGCTTCATTGCATCGCTTGGGCTTGGCGCACAGTACGTCGCGTGCAATACGCTGATGTCGGAATACTCGCCCACCCGCATCCGTACGACGATCCTCGGCACGCTGCAGGCGGGATGGTCGGTCGGCTATGTCGTCGCGACGGTGCTGGCCGGACTGATTCTGCCGACGTTCGGGTGGCGCTATCTTTTTTTCCTCTCCATCGTGCCCGTCGTGCTTGCGCTGGTCATGCAGCGTCTGGTTCCCGAGCCGGAGAGCTACATCGCGTCGCGACAAGGACGCGCTTGCGGCAACGTCGTGCGGAAAGAGCAGGGCATCGGTGCGACCAGACAGATTTTCGGCGATCCGGTATGCCGCCGCATGTTCCTGTTGTGGTCGCTGACCGCGGGTCTGCTGCAGTTCGGCTACTACGGCGTCAGCAACTGGATGCCGACCTATCTCGAGAAGGAACTGCACCTGAAGTTTTCGTCGATGACGAGCTACATGGTGGGCACTTATGTCGCGATGATCCTGGGAAAAATCATCGCAGGCTGGCTCGCCGACAAGTTTGGGCGACGCGCGATATTCGCATTTGGTGCCTTCGGTGCGGCGGTGTTTTTGCCTGTCATTGTGTTGTGGCATACGCCAGAAAACATCGCCTGGCTGATGACCGTGTTCGGTTTCCTGTACGGGATGCCGTACGGCGTGAACGCGACGTATATGACCGAAAGCTTCGAGGCTCGCATTCGCGGCTCGGCAGTGGGCGGCGCGTACAACGTCGGGCGTGCGGGTGCCGCCATCGCGCCCGCTGCCATCGGTTTTCTCGCGACGGGCGGCACGATCGGACTCGGCTTTCTGGTCATGGGCGGCGCGTACTTTCTCGCTGGCGTCGTGCCCGCATTGTTCATCAGCGAGAAGCTCTACGACCCGCAGAATGCGTGACCGTGCCGGCTGATTACGGCCGTAGCTTCTCAGTGCGTGGCCGCGGCCTGTTTTGAATTTGTGGATGCTATGAAAATTCAGGTACCTGTCAAACGGGTGATTGATTACAACGTGAAGGTCCGCGTGAAGTCGGACAACACGGGGGTCGACATTGCCAACGTGAAGTTGTCGATGAATCCGTTCGACGAAATCGCTGTTGAAGAAGCGGTGCGTTTGAAGGAAGCGGGCATTGTCAGTGAAGTGATCGCCGTTTCGTGTGGCGTGACGCAATGTCAGGAAACACTACGCACCGCACTGGCGATCGGCGCGGACCGCGCGGTGTTGATCGAGTCGAATGAGGATCTTCAGCCGCTTGCCGTGGCAAAGTTGCTCAAGGCGATGGTCGACAAAGAACAGCCTTCTCTCGTCATTCTTGGCAAGCAGGCCATTGATGATGATGCGAATCAGACTGGTCAGATGCTCGCCGCGCTGGCTGGCTTACCTCAAGCAACGTTTGCGTCGACGGTCGTAGTCACTGAAGGGACGGCAACGGTGTCGCGCGAAGTCGACGGCGGGGCTGAAACGCTGTCGCTGAAGTTGCCCGCAGTCGTGACGACCGATCGGCGCCTGAACGAACCGCGCTACGTGACCTTGCCGAACATCATGAAGGCAAAGAAGAAACCACTCGACACCGTGAAGCCGGAAGACCTGGGTGTCGACGTGACGCCGCGTCTGAAGACGCTGAAGGTCAGTGAGCCACCAAAGCGTTCGGCTGGCGTGAAGGTGGCTGACGTGAAGACGCTGGTCGAGAAGCTCAAGACCGAGGCCAAGGTGCTTTGATTTTTACGGGCACACGGAGACGAATGATATGACGGTTCTGGTAATTGCTGAACACGACAACGCGGCGCTGCAAGCGGCAACGTTGAACACGGTTGCCGCCGCACAGAAGATCGGTGGCGACATTCATGTGCTGATCGCGGGCCACAACGCACAGGGCGCCGCTGATGCAGCGGCGAAGGTGGCAGGCGTCGCGAAGGTGCTGCTGGCCGACGCGTCGCAACTGGCCGAATGTCTCGCGGAAAATGTCGAGGCGACGGTGCTGACGCTTGTTCAAGTCCCGGCGAGGAACTATTCGCACATCCTCGCGCCCGCTACCGGGTACGGCAAGAACATCATGCCGCGCATTGCCGCGAAGCTCGACGTCGCGCAGATTAGCGAGATCACTGCGGTGATCAGCGCAGATACATTCGAACGCCCGATCTATGCGGGCAATGCAATCGCTACCGTTCAATCTCACGACGCGATCAAGGTCATCACGGTTCGCGCAACGGGCTTCGATCCGGTGGCGGCGGAAGGCGGCAGCGCATCGGTCGAAAAGGTCGAAGCTGCGGCTGCCGCAGGTCTCTCGCAGTTCGTCAGCCGCGAAGTGACGAAGCTGGACCGCCCGGAACTGACTAGCGCGAACATCATCGTGTCGGGTGGCCGTGGTTTGGGCAGCGGCGAGAATTATACGAAGGTGCTGGAGCCACTGGCCGACAAGCTCGGCGCAGCGATGGGCGCTTCGCGCGCAGCCGTCGATGCGGGCTACGTGCCCAACGACTATCAGGTCGGTCAAACCGGCAAGATCGTCGCGCCGCAACTGTACATCGCCGTCGGCATCTCCGGCGCGATCCAGCATCTCGCCGGTATGAAGGACTCGAAGGTCATCGTCGCGATCAACAAAGACGAAGATGCGCCGATCTTCAGCGTGGCGGACTACGGTCTGGTTGACGATCTGTTCTCGGCCGTGCCAGATCTCGCGGCGACTATCTAACTAACGAAGGAGCGAAGTTGCTCCTGTAACCTCGAATTGGAGAAGAAAGCATGACGGATGCTCTTTTGTGCGACGCTATTCGCACGCCGATTGGCCGCTATGCGGGTTCGCTGTCGTCGGTGCGCGCCGACGATCTCGGCGCCGTACCGCTCAAGGCGCTGATGGAGCGCAACAGGGAGGTCGACTGGAGCGCAATCGACGACGTGATCTACGGGTGCGCGAATCAGGCCGGTGAAGACAACCGCAACGTCGCGCGCATGTCGCTGCTGCTGGCAGGCTTGCCGAAGGACGTGCCCGGTTCGACCGTGAACCGTCTGTGCGGCTCGGGCATGGATGCCGTCGGCATTGCGGCGCGCGCGATCAAGTCGGGCGAAGCCGGGCTGATGATCGCGGGCGGCGTGGAAAGCATGAGCCGCGCGCCGTTCGTGATGGGCAAGGCGACGAGCGCGTTTTCGCGTCAGGCCGACATCTACGACACGACGATCGGCTGGCGCTTCGTCAATCCGTTGATGAAGCAACTTTACGGCGTCGACTCGATGCCCGAGACGGGCGAAAACGTCGCAACCGACTACAACGTCAGCCGCGCCGACCAGGATGCGTTCGCGCTGCGCAGCCAGCAGAAGGCGTTGCGCGCGCAGCAGGACGGCACGCTCGCGCAGGAAATCGTGTCGGTGACGATTCAGCAGAAAAAGGGTGACGCGATTGTCGTGTCGAAGGACGAGCATCCGCGCGAAACGAGCATCGAGGCGCTCGCGAAGCTCAAGGGCGTGGTGCGTCCCGACGGCACGGTGACGGCGGGCAATGCTTCGGGCGTCAACGACGGCGCAGCGGCCTTGCTGCTCGCGAACGAAGAGACCGCGAAGCGCTATGGCCTGACGCCGCGCGCACGCGTGCTCGGCATCGCGACGGCGGGTGTCGATCCGCGCGTAATGGGCATCGGCCCGGCGCCTGCGACGCAAAAACTGCTAGCGCGTTTGAACATGAACATCAATCAGTTCGACGTGATCGAGCTGAACGAAGCGTTCGCGTCGCAAGGTCTCGCGGTGCTGCGCGCGCTGGGTGTTGCCGATGACGACGCGCGCGTCAATCCGAACGGCGGCGCGATCGCGTTGGGTCACCCGCTGGGCATGAGCGGCGCACGACTGGTCACGACCGCGATGTATCAGCTGCAACGCACGCAAGGTCGCTTCGCGCTGTGCACGATGTGCATCGGTGTCGGGCAGGGGATTGCTATTGCGATTGAGCGCCTGTAAGCGTGACCAGATGCACCAGCGAGGTAGTGGAATGACAGACTTTGAGTTGCGGCGAATTATGGCGGCGGCAACCGCAAATCAGGAAGACGCTGATTTATGGCGAATGTTTTCCATTCTCTGCGAAGAGCATCGCATCCGCTGGTGCGAGTCTGCACGAGGTTGGCTTGTATCAATCAACAATCGGCATCTGGCCACCGAATCCAGCTTCGATCAGGCGATCCGGCTTGCTATTGAGCGGTTTCAAGGGAAATCGGATTCTCGGAGCGCTTTTATCGCTCGCTGACTCATACCCACCTTGTTGTGCACAAGTCCCCGCGGCTTGTAGCGGGAGGGGCAACGGCTGGTCAGATTCAATATACACTGGATCAGATTTCGCTTTGCGTGAGCACTGATCAGATGACAAACAAGTCTGACGATCAGTGTCAGGATGGCATCGAGCGCGCTTTCCAGGAAGCCCTGCTTGCTCTTGCACTGCCGGCCGAAGAACACGTAAGAGTAACAGAGCCACGCACGTATGCATCGTTCCGCGTGGCCTCCAGATCGTACTCTCCCGCTTATTGACCATCGTTCGGTATGGCATCGACGTTGGTCCGAAGTAAGCTTGCCGCCGGCCAGTACCGCCCACCGCGGATATCGGGGCGAGAACACGGGATGACGGTAGGCGGGAGTTGATCTAGAGCGGCCGTGTCTTCGATTGATCCAGTTATCGATTGTGGCCGGTACTGGAAGTCTGCCGTCTGACTTTCGGAGGCGCACGAGTGCATGGGGCAGCCATCTTCATTCGTAAGAGGGAGCGTGTAGGCATGCAGCGGTAGATTGCCGGTTCTACGCTGGTGTGCCCATATCACGATTATCGACGCGCTTGTTGAAGTGATGGATGCTGACGTTCTGCCACAGCCCAATCTTTGCGAACGGGTCGTTTGCATTGAATTTAATAACGTCTGCTTTGCTATCAGCCTCGACGAGGAAAAAAGAGCCAATCATCGTTTCGCCGTCGTCTGCCAGCAGGGGACCTGACACGAGCGTTTTGATGCTCGCGCTAGAAAGATACGCTTTGTGGTCGGCGTAGCCGTCCAAGCGGCTCTGCACGTGGTCAGGCTTGTCGAGTGCATGGATGATGAAGAACATGATGGGCCTATCGGGGTAAGTCGAATCGTGAATGCTTTTGCCGTTCAATCTAGGGGCTACGGGGAAACCCACAAGTGAGCGATTTGTCTACGCGACACATGTGGGATAAATATCATTTTGCGCCAGAGTGACGTCCTGGACAGCCGACTAAGTTATCCCTCGTGTGGCGGTGCACGAAGGTTCGCGTCGCGGACGGTATGTTGGCGATTAAGGAAAACCAGGCAGCTTGCGCACCACGTCGTTCGAGCACAGCTTCCATTTGAAAAGGCCCTTCGCTCCAGCCTTACAAATCGTCGGGTGCATTTTGACAGGCGCTGCATGGCGTCGCTCGACGACCCCAGCGCACCAAGGACCTTTGCCAATCTGTTTTCCCGCTCCGCCTGCCTAGAATTTTACATAAATTAAATGATCGCATTTTGATTTGTGGGGGCTACGTCCTAATGTCGTGTTCTGGCTATTTACAGATGTCGTGTTTTTGAGCGCTGGCAAGCTGGCAGACTGCTGCAACCGCTGCGGGGCCTGCCATGAAGCCGGACACGACGCTGGTGA
>NZ_JBFRCL010000058.1:0-56572 GCF_040965695.1 Paraburkholderia sp. BR10937 | reverse complement strand
CAGCTCCACGCCGATGATAGTGCGGATTGCCCGTGTGAAAGTAGGTAATCGTCAGGCTCCTTATGCTGTAACGTCCAGAACCCCGGTGTCTCCGAAAGAGCACCGGGGTTCTGGCGTTTACGCTTCTCCCGATGCAGGAAACAAAAAAGCCGTCCAAAGGACGGCTTTTTGCATTAACCCGCTCGCGCAACGCAAGCGCAGGCTTATTGCGCCGCTTTCTGCACAGCTGCTGCAACCGCGGCGTCCTTCGCAAAAGCAACCTCTTCTGCGACGTCCGCAAGCTGCTCTTGAGTCAGTTCTTCAAGCAGCGCCAGGTCGCGCTCGATGACTTGCGGCAGATGCGCGCGCAGGAATTCCACCCACGTCTTGGTTTTCGCATCGACGAACTTGCGCGACGGATAGAGCGCGTACACGTTCGTCTTTTGTAGCTTGTGCTGCGGCAGCACGCGCACGAGCGTCCCGTTACGCAATCCTTCTATTGCCGCGTAGACCGGCAGCATCCCGATCCCCATTCCCTCGCGTATCGCCACCGCAAGTGATTCCGCAATATTCACCTGCACCGGTCCGTCCACTTGCATCTCGACTCCGCCTTCGGGCCCCTCGAGCGCCCACTCATGCGCCGGGAACGCCGGCGATTTCAGAATCAGACAGTCGTGATGCGACAGATCGGCGGGTGTGCGCGGCGCACCGTGCGTATGCACATACCCAGGCGACGCGCACAGAATGCTGTACGTCGAACCCAGTTGATGCGAAACGAGATCGGAATTCGGCAGCGATGACGCCGTGACGACCGAGACGTCGCTGCTGCCCTCGAAGAGATCCGGCATGCGTTGCGAGAGCGTCAGCTCGACGGTGACTTCGGGATGCAGTGCGCGATAGCGCGAGATCGCCGGCAGCACGTACTGCTGACCAATACTCGCGAAGCTGTGCATGCGCAGCGCCCCGACCGGGCGTTCGTGCGCACAGCTCGCTTCTTCTTCCGCGCTATCGACGTCCGCGAGAATCTGCGAGCAGCGCTTGAGATATCGCTCGCCGGCGGGCGTGAGCGCAAGCCGGCGTGTCGAGCGGTTGAGCAGACGGGTGCGCAAATGCGCTTCGAGTTCCGACACCGCGCGCGACATCGCGCCGGTGGTCGAGTCCAACGACTGAGCCGCGGCCGTGAAGCTGCCCGCTTCCACGACGCGCACGAACACCCGCATGTTTTGTAACGTATCCATCAGACCTTCTTGACCTTCTTGTTCGGTACAGAAACGATATTGTCCGCCTGTCGGGACGCGCCATTGTTGAGTGATCTGGAACGGAGGTTCCCCGCGCGTCCCATTAATGCGGCGCAATGACGCTCCTACAATCGGCCCCTGTCTTCGAAACAGCCCGAGCGTTTGTCATGAGCCGCCAGCCTGCGATACATCGAGCGTTCGACTCGCGTCGGCGCGCGGAGATCATATGGCGCGCCGCCAGACTGGCGTTGCGCGACTGGCAGGCCAGCGACGGCGCGATCTGGATCCATCTGCTGAAAACGGTCGCGGCCGGCTTGCTCGCCATGGGCATCTCCATGCTGCTGGACCTGCCGCAGCCGCGCATCGCGATGACGACGGTGTTCGTGCTGATGCAGCCGCTCTCGGGCATGGTGTTCGCCAAGAGCTTTTATCGCATCGTCGGCACGGCGGTGGGAATGGTCGCGGCCGTAGGGCTGGGCGCCGTGTTCGTCCAGCAGCCCGAGCTCTACATACTCGGGATGACGGGGTGGGTGGCCGCATGTACGGCCGCCGCCATGAGGAATCGCCATTTTCGCTGGTACGGTTTCGTGCTTGCCGGCTACACGGCAGCGCTGATCGGCATTCCGCTCGTGATGCAGCCCAACGGTCTCTTTCTCGCCGCACTTGGCCGAGGCGCCGAAGTGGCCGTTGGCATTCTTTGCTCGGGCATGGTCAGCGCGGTGATCGTGCCCCGGCAGTCGGGCTCGTTGCTCGATCGCACCCTGCGCTCACGTTATCTGAATTTTACTGCGTTCGCTGCGGCGGTGTTGGCTGGGCGGCTCGAAAGGGGCGCATTCGAAGGGCGATTTGCGAGTCTCGTCGACGATGTCGTTGGCTTCGAGGCCACGCGCGCTTTCTCATCTTTCGAAGATCCGACGATGCGCTTGCGCAGCGGCCTGCTTTCGCGCCTGAATTCCGAATTCATGGATGCCTGCGCGCGACTGCACGCGCTGCGTCAGTTGCTCAAAAGGCTGCATTGGAGCGACGCGGCGATCGCACCGCTCGCGCCGTATTTCAGCGAGCTAGCCGCGCTGCTTGCACAGCGGCCGAGCCGCAACGAAAGCGATCGCGCCTACGCACGGCGGCTTGCCGATGGGCTCGAATCCTTCCAGCGCACGCTGCCGCGTCATGTGCGCGAGACGCGGCGGCCGCTCGAACACGCGCTGCCCGATGCGCTGCCCGACTTCGACACCTCGGCCGAACTCATCTATCGCTTCACGACCGAGATCGTGCGCTACAGCCGCTCGTGGGCATCGCTCATGGAGGCGCGTCCTGCGCAGGAGCCGCGCGCCGCGCGCTACGTGCCCCGGACGAGCTGGTACGTGGTGGCATTCACCTTCGTGCGCACGGCCGTGGTGGTGGCGGCGCTGGGCTGGTTCTGGGTCGAGACCGACTGGCCGAGCGGCGGCCTCGCGATGATCGCGGCCGCGCTCACGTGCGCGCTCACGTCGTCGTCGCCGAACGCATCGCGCATGGCGGTGCAGATGGCGGTCGGCGCGGGCTTTGCCGCCGTGACGGGCTATCTCTTCACCTGCTACGTCTATCCCAATGTCGACGGCTTTCCGCTGCTCTGCGCGACACTCGTTCCGGTGCTCGCCGTCGGCGCTTTTCTCGCCACGCGCTCGCGCATAGCGGGCTATGGCGTGGGCTTCTCGGTGTTCTTCTGCCTGCTGGCTGGCCCGGACAACGTGATCGTCTACACGCCGGATCTGCTGGTCAACAACGGCATCGCCGTCGTTGCCGCGATGCTGGTCGCTTCGCTCGCGTTTGCGGTGGTGTTTCCGCCGCACATGAACTGGCTCGTCGAGCGCATATGCGTGTCGTTGCGCGGGCAGGTCGTGCTGGCTTGCCATGGGGAACTGGATGGCCTCGGGCAGCGCTTCCAGTCCGGTACGCACGATCTGATGCATCAGTTGAGGCTCTTGCTGAACGGGCGCCGCCAGGCGCACCGGCGTGCGCTGCGCTGGATGCTCGTGACGCTCGAAGTCGGGCACGCCGTGGTCGATTTGCGCAACGAGGCGCACGCGGCAGACTGGCTCGACTTTCATGACGCGCGCTGGCCAGCGGCGCTCGCGCGCGTCCAGGAGGACATCGCGCACCTATTCGAAAGCCCGGACGGGGTCGCACTCGACCACGCGCTCAGCGCCGTGCGCGCCGCGACCTGGATCGCCCAGGAGGCGCTCGCCACCGTGCATCACGAGCGGGAGCGGCGGCACGAGGCGCAACGGCTGCTGAGTCATCTGCACTTCATCCGCAGCGCGCTGCTTGACCGCGACGCGCCGCTCGGACCGCTCGCGCGCCGCGCACGCCGCACGCATGCGCCGCACAGATCGTTGAAAACACAATGAAAAAGCAGGCCCGCGCGATCTTGCTGCAGTCTGGAAATATGCCTTCCACCCCGCCTCCTTAATCAATACGACCCTGGGTCATATAGTCACATCACTGCTTCGCAGTACCCGTTAGCACTGGAGAGTAAAATGAAGTCCCTGAAGATCGCTGTTGTTGCCTGTTCGCTGTTTGCCGCCGCCGCTGCTTATGCACAGAACGAAGCACCGGCAGCGAGCGTCCCTCAGCAGGTTGCGCAGTCCGCTGCCCCGCAGGCAGCGCAAGCGCCCGCCCACCGCGAAATCGTAAAGCCGGCAAAGAAGGATGAATGCGTCGGCCCGGTCAGCTTCTGCAATATTTATTTCGGTAGCTGAGATCGAGAGCACGCCAGCCATGTGCAGGCGCACGCTGAAATCTTGTGCCGCGACGCCTTCAAAAGGGCGCCGCGGCTTTGCGCATTGTGGCTGCACGAAACCCTGCAACAGTGTTTTGTGAAACTCACAGTGCACGACCGCCGATGCAAGACCTGAAAATAGGCACCAGGCGATCAGAGAGTTTGTGGAGACTTTGATGTACGAAGACCGTATTCGTTGTGCCGCCTTGCGCGGGAAAATCACTTCGGCCGCCGAGGCGGCCCAACTCGTGCGCAACGGCATGCGCGTTGGCGCGAGCGGCTTTACGCGCGCGGGCGACACGAAGGCCGTGCCGCTCGAGCTGGCGCGCCGCGCGCGCGAAGAGAAAGAGCCGCTGCGCATTACGCTGATGACGGGCGCCTCGCTCGGCCACGACGTCGATCGCATGCTGACCGAAGCGGGTGTGCTCGAGCGCCGTCTGCCGTTCCAGGTGGACGCCACGTTGCGCAAGGCGATCAACCGCGGCGAAGTGATGTTCGTCGACCAGCATCTTTCGGAAACCGTCGAGATGCTGCGCGCGAACCTGCTCGGCAAACTCGATCTCGCGATCATTGAAGCCGCCGCGATCACGGAAACCGGTGCGATCGTGCCCACCACGTCGGTCGGCAATTCGGCGAGCTTTGCGATTCTCGCGGAGAAGGTGATCGTCGAGATCAATCTCGCACAGCCGCTTGCGCTCGAAGGCCTGCACGACGTGTGGATTCCCGGCCGCCGCCCGCATCGCGACCCGCTGCCGATCGTACGTCCGCAGGACCGCGTGGGTACGACCGCCATCGAGATTCCGCCGGAGAAGATCGCCGCCATCGTCATCACGAACCAGGCGGACAGCCCCTCGACCGTGCTGCCCGCCGATGAAGAAACCGCGCGCATTGCCGGCCACCTCATCGAATTCCTGCAGCACGAAGTGAAGCACGGCCGCATGAACGCGCAACTGCCGCCGCTGCAGGCCGGCATAGGCACGATCGCGAACGCGGTGCTTTCGGGCTTCGTGGATTCACCGTTCGAAGCGCTTACGATGTACTCCGAAGTATTGCAGGACTCGACTTTCGATCTTATCGATTCCGGCAAGATGGTATTCGCCTCGGGCGCCTCGATGACGCTCTCCGCGCAACGTCAGGCGCAGGTGCTCGCCGAACTCGACCGCTATCGCGACAAGCTCGTGCTGCGGCCGCAGGAAGTGAGCAACCATCCCGAAGTGATTCGCCGCCTCGGATTGATTGCGCTGAA
The DNA here is from genome assembly GCF_040965695.1 of Paraburkholderia sp. BR10937. Classification (NCBI taxonomy): domain Bacteria; kingdom Pseudomonadati; phylum Pseudomonadota; class Betaproteobacteria; order Burkholderiales; family Burkholderiaceae; genus Paraburkholderia; species Paraburkholderia sp. BR10937. Next base: position 51,351 of record NZ_JBFRCL010000058.1, on the reverse strand, counting down.
CACGGCGCTCGAATGCGACATCTACGGCAACGTGAATTCCACGCACGTGGGCGGCACGCACATGATGAACGGCATTGGCGGCTCGGGCGATTTCGCGCGCAATGCGTCGTGCGCGATCTTCGCGACCAAGGCGATTGCGAAGGACGGCCGCATTTCCAGCATCGTGCCGATGGTGCCACACGTCGATCACAACGAGCACGACGTGGACGTGATCGTCACCGAGCAGGGCCTGGCCGATCTGCGCGGACTCGCGCCGCGCGAACGTGCGAACCTCGTGATCGAACGTTGCGCGCATCCGCTCTATCGCGACCTGCTGCGCGACTACTATCGCGACGCACTCAAGATCGGCGGCCAGACGCCGCACGATCTCGCACGCGCGTATGAAATGCATCTGCGTTTCAATCAAACGGGTTCGATGCTGCCCGAGGCGACGGGCGGACTCGTGGCGAACGCATAAGGTCCAAAGCGCTCGCTATCTGGAAGCACACAAAACAAAACGGGAGCACCGGCAACGGTGCTCCCGTTTTTCATTGATAGCGCGAATTCGCTACGCTCGTCGCACGAGGCGGATGATGAAGAGCAGAATGACCGCGCCGACAATGGCGGTAATGATCGAGCTGATGATGCCAGCCCCGATATGAATGCCGAGCACGCCGGCAAGCCAACCGCCGATGAACGCGCCGACAATGCCGACGATGATATCGACGAACAATCCGAAGCCGCCGCCTTTGACCAGGACGCCAGCGAGCCAGCCTGCGATTGCGCCGATGATGAGCCAGGCAATGATGCCGTGTTGCATATGAGTAGACTCCCCTTGTTGGCGTGAACGAATCACGGTGAGTGGAGCTTAGTCCAAGGGCGAATACGCGTCCATGAAACGCGGCCAGAATTGACAGTTCTTGAAAACTGCCGCCGATAATTTTAAAAAGCGCAACGAATCAGAAATGTATTCGTAAGGAATGCCGGCCGATGCAATACGCGAGGCTCATTCGGGCGCGATTTCGGGTTCCGCGGCGGTCCAGCTTATGCTCGAGACGCCTTTCTCCATGCTCAGGCGGTTCGCCAGGAGCTCCAGCTTCGACTGGTACTTCGGATGCAGGCGCATCGTCGCCGTCACGCGCAGGCGCGGTGGATCGCCGGCCAGGTCCTCGCTCGTGAGGCTTTGGAACGAAAGCGGCGTGGAGTACAGAGAGTTCGAAAGCAACGTGCGGATATGGATTTCATCCTCTTCGCGGCAAACCACCGTAAGCACATAAGCGCGCACGAGATCCGCATTCGAAACGGGCGACGCGTTGATGATGCGGCTCACCTCGCGCAGCACGGTATTCGTGAGCAGCACGACGACGGTGCCGGCCACCGCCGGGGCGTAGTGTCCCGCTCCGCACAGGACGCCCACGGCCGCCGAACACCATAGCGTCGCTGCGGTATTGATGCCCTGAATCGAGCCCTTCTCGCGCATGATCACGCCGCCGCCCAGAAAGCCCACGCCGGAGACGACATAGGCCGCAATTTGCGTCACGCCGGTCGAGCCATTGCCGGTCAGCACGCCGAGCGTGACGAACAAGCATGCGCCGCTTGCCACGAGCGTGATCGTGCGCAGACCGGCCGTGCGTTGGCGAATCTGGCGTTCGAGGCCGATGGCGACGCCGCAGGCGAACGCCGCGAGAAGACGCAGGGCGAATTCGAGAGTCATCGTTTTGTCATCAAAGCGCAGGGCGGCCGCACGCCATGCGGCTCTCGCGCAAGGCGTGGCGGGTGTATCGAGCTGCCTCGGGGGCCCGTGGATCATACGCGGGACGGGGCTTTGCGCCAAGCTGTCTGCGCTGTCATGTTCGAGTCAGGATCTGGCCACGGCTGGTGGGCGAAACTACTCTCATTCGTATAGATGGGAAGGCAGGCCGAATGAACGGGAGTTTCTGATGGATACGCTGCGCAATATGCGGGTCTTCGTGCGAGTGGTGGAGTCCGGCAGCTTCACGCGCGCTGCGGCGAGCGAAACGATGACGACGGCGCAGGTCTCGCGCGCGGTCACCGATCTGGAGTCGCGGCTGCGCACGCGGCTGCTTAACCGGACTACGCGGCGCATGTCGCTGACCGAAGCCGGCGAGCGTTACTTTCAGAGTTGCAAGCGCATTCTTGCCGACATCGAGCAGGCCGAAGCCGAAGCCGCCGCTGCGCACGCGAACCCAGCGGGCAAACTGCGCGTGTATGGCGGCACGAGTTTCGGCCAGCACTACGTCATGCCGCTCATCGCGCGTTATCAGCAGCATTTGCCGGAGGTCTCGGTCGATCTCACCATCGCGCAGCAGATGCCCGACATCATCGAGGAGGGCTTCGACGTGGCGGTCGTGGTGGCCGCCGAACTCGAGGACTCCGCGCTGATCTCCCAGCATCTGGGCAGCACCGCTGCCATTCTCTGCGCCTCGCCTGCGTACTTGCGCACGCGCGGCGAGCCGCAATCGTTCGATGACCTCGAGGCGCATACCTGTCTGCACCTGACCGATGCGAGCCTGCCCGCGGGCCAGTGGGTTTCCGAGGGGCCGCTTGGCGAGACCTTCCGGCATACGGGCGTGACGCCGTTCCAGGTGAACAATCCCGAAGCGCTCGCGCTCGCCATCCGCGAAGGCATGGGCATCGGCCCGCTACCGGTGCCGGTGGCGCTGCCCGGTCTCGCCGACGGCACGCTGGTGCGCGTGCTGCCCACGCACACCCTGCAAAAGCTCAACATCTACGCTCTGTACGCTTCGCGTCGCTATCTGGACGCGAAGATCCGTACCTTCGTCGAGTTTCTGCGCGAGAAGGTGCCGCTCGTCCTTGCCGAGCAGGAGGCTGCGCTCGCCACCTGCGACGAGCCGCTTCGCGAAGTGGATGCACACGCGGGCCCGCGAGGCACGCGTGCGCGCAGCGGCCGCGGCCGCGGTCACAACACGCACGATCTGGAGCGCCTGCGTCTTGTGAACTGAAGCAGTTAAAGAAGTCTTCGCGAAGCGCGAGTCCGTTACGGCGCGTTTCGCGGCTGCGGATTTCCGGCGCTTCGCGACGCTACAGCGCCGATCTATCTGCGTTCCCGTGCGCTTTCGCGCGTCTCGCGCATTGCCTGTCAATTTCGCCATATTGGCGACAGCGACCTGCCACCGCCATTGCCTATGATGCGGCACCCGCTGGATGAATGCGTCCCGGTCTCAACCCCTCGCCTGAGTTGTCCGAAACACTGACATGTGGATTGTCAATCTCGCGCTGAAGCGACCGTACACGTTCATCGTGATGGCCATCCTGATCGTGCTGGCCACACCGTTCGTGCTCATGTCGATGGCCACCGACGTGCTGCCCAACATCAACATTCCGGTCATCAGCATCATCTGGTCGTACAACGGCTTTTCCGCGAAGGACATGGCCGATCGCATCACCTCGGTCAACGAGCGCAGCTTGACGACCACGGTGAGCAATATCGAGCACATCGAGTCGCAGTCGCTGCCCGGCATCGCGATCATCAAGCTGTTCCTGCAGCCTGGTGCGAGCCTGCAAACTGCGATCGCGCAGGCCGTTGCATCGGAGCAGGCGCAGGTGAAGCAGATGCCGCCGGGCGCGACGCCCCCGCTCGTCATCAGCTATTCGGCGTCGAGCATTCCCGTGATCCAGCTCGGCCTGTCCAGCAAGTCGATGAGCGAACAGGCGCTCGCCGACGTCGCGATGAACTTCCTGCGCCCGCAGCTCATTACGATTCCCGGGGCGCAGGTGCCTTACCCGTATGGCGGTAAAACACGCGTGATTTCCGTGGATCTCGACACGCGCGCGCTCATTTCGAAGGGCCTCACGCCCGCCGCTATCGTCAATGCGGTCAACGCGCAGAACCTCATTTTGCCGACGGGCACGGCCAAGCTCGGGCAAACCGAATATCGTGTGGACACCAATGCATCGCCCGATACGCTTGCCGGGCTAAACCGCATTCCCGTGCAGACGGTAAACGGTGCTACCACCTATCTGGGCGACGTGGCGCACGTGCGCGACGGCTTCACGCCGCAGACCAACGTCGTGCGCCAGGACGGCCAGCGTGGCGTGCTGATGTCGATCCTCAAGAGCGGCGACGCCTCGACGCTGCAGGTGGTGGGCGCCCTCAAGGACCTGCTGCCGAAGGCGCGCGACACGCTGCCCGCCGACCTCGCCGTCAAGCCGCTCTTCGACCAGTCCGTCTTCGTTTCCGCAGCTGTGCAGGGCGTGGTGCGCGAAGCGCTCATCGCGGCCGCGCTCACCGCGGCGATGATCCTGCTCTTTCTCGGCAACTGGCGCAGCACGCTCATCATCGCGGTGTCGATCCCGTTGTCGATTCTCTCGTCGATCATCGCCCTCTATGCGCTTGGCGAGACCATCAACATCATGACGCTCGGCGGCCTTGCGCTCGCGGTCGGCATCCTGGTGGACGACGCCACGGTCACGATCGAAAACATCGAACGGCACCTGCATCTGGGCGCGAAACTGCACGACGGCATTCTCGAAGGCGCGGGCGAAATCGCGGTGCCCGCACTCGTCTCGACGCTGTGCATCTGTATCGTGTTCGTGCCGATGTTCTTCCTCACCGGCGTGGCGCGCTTTCTGTTCGTGCCGCTCGCGGAAGCCGTGGTGTTCGCGATGATCGCGTCGTACATCCTCTCGCGCACGCTGGTGCCGACGCTCGCCATGCTGCTGTTCGAGGGCCACGATCCCACCGCGCACGCGCAGCGTGCTCAGGGCTCGCTGTTCGCGCGCATACATTGGCGCTTCAATCATGCGTTCGAGCGCGTGCGCGCGAATTACATCGCGCTGTTGAGCTTGCTGCTTTCGCGCCGCAAATTCTTTGGCGGCACCTTCCTCGCGTTTTGCCTGCTTTCGCTCGTCCTCGTGTTTTTCCTTGGCCGCGACTTCTTTCCTTCGGTCGATGCGGGCAATATTCGTTTGCATATGCGTGCGCCAACAGGCTTTCGCATCGAGGAAACCGCGCGGCTGGCCGACCAGGTGGAGCAAGTGGTTCGCGAAGTCGTGCCGCCCGATCAACTCGAAACGATCGTCGACAACCTCGGGCTGCCCTATAGCGGCATCAACCTCTCGTACAGCAACGCGGGGACGATGGGCACGCTCGACGGCGAAATCCAGATCGCGCTGAAGCCCGATCACGATCCCTCGCGCATCTATATCGACAAGCTGCGGACCTTGCTGCCGCAACGCTTTCCGGGCGTCGAGTTCTTCTTCCAGCCCGCGGACATCATCACGCAGATTCTGAACTTCGGTCAGCCTGCGGCGATCGACGTGCAGGTCGTGGGCGCGAACCTGAACCAGGACATGGCGCTTGCGAGCACGCTGCTCAAGCAGGTGCGGCAACTGCCGGGCGCTGTCGATGCCCATATCGAGCAGCGTAACGACGAGCCCGCGCTCACGCTTGCCATGGACCGCACGCGTATGCAGCAGTTGAACCTGAGTCCGCAAAACGTTGCGCAGGACGTGCTGATCGCGCTCTCGGGCAGCACGCAGACTTCGCCCGCGTTCTGGGTGAGCCCGCAAAACGGCGTGGAATATCCGCTCACGGTGCAAACGCCGCAGTATCGCGAGACCTCCATGAACGAGGTGATGGGCACGCCCGTTTCCGCGCGCGCGACGAATCCCAATGCGCCGCTGCAACTCGTGAGCAACCTCGTGCAGCTCGAGCCGCACGGGGGACCGGCCATCGTCACGCACTACAACATCCGTCCTGTGATCGACCTGCTCGTGAGCGTGGAGGGCAGCGACCTGGGCTCCGTGGGCGTGAACATCAACGACATCATCCGGCATGTGCAGGCGCACGCGCCGCGCGGCACGACCATCACCATGCGCGGGCAGATCGGCACGATGCGTTCGTCGTACGTGGGGCTGGGCGTCGGCATCGCGATGGCGGTGGTGCTCGTGTATCTGCTGATCGTCGTGAACTTCCAGTCGTGGGCCGATCCGCTCATCATCATCAGCGCGCTGCCCGCCGCGCTCGCGGGCATTGCGTGGATGCTCTTCATCACCGGCACGCACCTGAGCGTGCCCGCTCTCACCGGCGCGATCATGACCGTGGGCGTCGCGACCGCGAACAGTATTCTCGTGGTCTCGTTCGCGCGGCAGCGTCTCGCCGCCGGCGCGTCGCCGCTCTCCGCCGCGCTCGAAGCGGGCGCCACCCGCATACGGCCCGTGCTGATGACGGCGTTCGCCATGATGATCGGCATGGTGCCGATGGCGCTCGGCCTCGGCGAAGGCGCGGAGCAGAATGCGCCGCTCGGGCGCGCGGTGATCGGCGGCCTGCTGTTCGCTACGGTCTCCACGCTATTGTTCGTACCCCTGATGTTTGCGACCGTGCATACCCGGCTCGCCCACCGCGCCGCCGCAAAACGCGAGCGCGAAGCGCAGCGCAGGGGTACGCGAGGCGATACCCGTTAAGTCAAATTGGCCGAAGACATGAACGAACCTCACCACCATTCATCTCTCGACATCACCGTGGGCGGCGAGCAGGGCATGGACCTGCCGGCGCGCGGCCAGGCCGGCAAGCGCGCACGTTTTGCGCTGATCGTGGTCGCGCTGCTGCTGGCCGCGGGCGCCACGCGCACGATCGTGTCGAACCTCATGAACGCCCACCATCTCGCAGATGTCACGAAGCAAAACGCGAAACAGTACGTGAGCGTCGTGCAACCGGTGGCGGCGGGCGCGGACGGCCGCATCGTGCTGCCGGGCACGCTGCGCGGCTTTGTCGAAGCGCCGATCTACTCGCGCGCGAACGGCTACGTGCGGCGCTGGTACGCCGATATCGGCGCGCACGTGCAACAAGGGCAGTTGCTCGCGGAGATCGATACGCCCGAGATCGATCAGGAACTCGCGCAGGCGCAGGCGCAGCGCGATCAGGCCGCCTCGACGCTCGCGCTCGCGAAGACCTCGTTCGATCGTGCGCTGCAATTGCGCCAGCGCGATGCGGTCTCGCAGCAGGAACTCGATGACCGCCAGGGCGCATTCAACACCGACCAGGCGAATCTCGCCGCCGCCGATGCGAACGTGCGCCGCCTCACGGAGATGAAGTCGTTCCAGCGCATCGTCGCGCCGATCACGGGCATCATCACGCAGCGCAACGTCGATATCGGCGACCTCGTGAACGCGGGCAACGGCGGGGCGGGTCATGCGCTCTTTTCGATCGCGCAGTCCGACCCGCTGCGTCTCTACCTCGACGTGCCGCAGACCTACGCGCAGCAGGTGGCGGTCGGCCAGCACGTGAGCGTGACCGAGCAGGAACTGCCGGGCGTGACGTTCGACGGCACCGTCACGCGCACTGCGCAGGCCATCAACGTGGCCACACGCACGCTGGAGGCCGAAATCTCGCTGCCCAACCATGACGGCAAGCTGCTGCCCGGCGCCTACGTGCAAGCTGCCTTGCAGACCGACGCGAAGGGTTTGCTCACGGTGCCGGGCAACACGCTGCTGTTCCGCTCGGAAGGCCCGCGTCTTGCAGTCGTCGAAGCGGATGGCAAGATCAAGCTCAAGGCGGTGGAAATCGCGCAGGACCTCGGGCAGACGCTCGAAATCAGCCGCGGGCTCGCGCCGACCGACCGCGTCGTGCTCAACCCGAGTGACTCGATCGCGGATGGCGACAGCGTCGTCGTGGTCGCGCCGAACAAGACCGAAGCGGCGCACGAGGCCGCCAGGCGGAGCGCGACGTGACGATGCGGCAGAACATGCGGCCACGGCCGCTCGCTTACGTCACGGCGCTAGGCGCGCTCGGTCTCGCGGCTTGCACCGTAGGCCCCGACTATCACGCGCCGCAAACGCAAAGCCCCGCGGCCTGGCGCGTCGATTCCGCCGATTCATACTGGCACGCGGCACAGCCTTCGCATGCGCCGCTCGATCCGCTGTGGTGGAAGGCATTCGACAACGCCGAGCTCGACAGTCTGGAAACCGCGGCGCTCGCCGAGAATCAGACGCTGCGCGTGGCCGCCGCGCACTACGCTCAGGCACGCGCGACGCTCGCTTCGGTGTCGTCGCAGCAAAGCCCGCAGGTCGGGCTCGACGCGGGCCTCGCGCGCGAGCGCATTTCCGCGAACCGGCCGCTCACTAACTACGCGACCCCCAACACGTCGACTGTGCAGAACCAGCTTATCGTCGGCGCGACCGTGAGCTACGAACTGGACCTGTTCGGGCGCATCCGGCGCATGGTGGAGTCGGCGCAGGCGTCGACGCAGCAGGCCGGCGACGATCTCGCCAACGCGCGCCTCGTGCTCACCGCCGAACTCGCCACCGATTATTTCGCCATGCGCGAACTCGACAACGAGATCGACGTGGTGAACCGCTCGGCGCAACTGCAGCAAAAGGCGCTCGATTTCGTGACCGCGCAGCACGATCTCGGCGCGGTTTCGGGTCTCGAACTGCTGCAGCAGAAAGCCCAGCTGGCGGCGACGCAAACCCAGGTGCATCTGCTCGAAAACCAGCGCCAGCAGGAGCAGAACGCCATTGCGGTGCTGGTCGGCAAGCCGGCGCCCGAATTCACGCTGGCGCAGAAGGTCACGCCGCTGCCGGTGCCGGCGCTGCCCACCGGGCTGCCGAGCGAACTGCTGCAGCGGCGGCCCGACGTGGCCTCCGCCGAGCGCGCGATGGCCTCGGCCAATGCGCAGATCGGCGTGGCGCGCTCCGCGTACTTTCCGGACATCACGCTTTCGCCCACATTCGGCTGGGAATCGACGCGTTTTGGTGGCCTGTTTTCCGTGCCGAGCCTCATGTGGTCGGTGGGCGCGACGGCCAGCGAGGTGCTGTTCGACGGCGGCAAGCGCGCGGCGGGCGTGGATTTCGCGCAGGCCGGCTACGAGTCGGCGCAGGCGTCTTATCGTCAGACCGTGCTCACCGCGTTCCAGGAGGTGCAAAATGCGGTAACGGGCCTGTCGGTGCTGGAACGCGCCTCGACCGATGGCCAGGCGGCCGTGGACGACGCACGCAAGTCCTTCGACCTCGCCAACGACCGCTATCAGGGCGGCCTGGTCGCGTTCATCGACGTGCTCAACGCAGAGCAGCAGTTGCTCGCCAGCGAGCGCCAGGAAGTGCAGATTCACGGCCAGCAGGTTGCCGCGGTGGTCTTTCTCGCGAAGGCGCTGGGCGGCGGCTGGAGCGCCGACGACCGCGAGATGGCCTGCAGCGCGGGCACGTGCCGCGAAGTGCCGAAGGCCGAGGGCAGAAGCTGAGTAGATGCAAGGGCTGAAAGCGGGGCATACAAGAGGTACAAGAGGGCTTGAGCGGGCCCGGCACCAGGGTATATAAAAGCGCGCAGCGGCGCTCGCGGGCCGCGTCGGCCAGCACTGCCAGGGCAGCGCGCGAAGAGGAGGGCGGGCATGAAAGTATTGGTAATCGAAGACGAGCGCAAGGTCGTGGACTACTTGCGTAGCGGACTCACGGAGCAGGGCTGGGTCGTGGACGTCGCCATGGACGGCGAGGAAGGCGCGTGGATGGCCACGGAATACGACTTCGACGTGATCGTGCTCGACGTCATGCTGCCGAAGCTCGACGGCTTCGGCGTGCTGCGCGCAGTGCGCACGAAGAAGGACACGCCGGTCATCATGCTGACGGCGCGCGACCGCGTGGACGACCGCGTGCACGGCCTGCGCGACGGCGCCGACGACTATCTCACGAAGCCGTTCTCGTTCCTCGAACTCGTCGAGCGGCTGCGCGCGCTCACGCGGCGCGCACGCACGCAAGAATCCACGCTGATTTCGGTGGGCGATCTGCAGGTGGATCTCATCAGCCGCCGCGCGACGCGTGACGGCGTGCGCCTCGATCTCACGGCGAAGGAATTCCAGTTGCTTTCGGTGCTCGCACGTCGGCGCGGCGAGATTCTCTCCAAGACGCTCATCACCGAGCTGGTCTGGGACGTGAATTTCGAAAGCAATGCGAACGTGGTGGAAACGGCGATCAAGCGGCTGCGCGCCAAGCTCGACGGCCCGCACGCGGCGAAACTGCTGCACACCATACGCGGCATGGGCTACGTGCTCGAAGTGCGCGAGGAAGGAGGCCAGACGTCATGAAACGCTCGATCTCGCTGCGGCTTTCGGCGATGTTCGCAGCGGTGTCGCTCATCGTGTTCACGCTAACGGGGGCGGGCCTCTTCTTCCTGATGCAGCGCCAGCTCTTCAACGAACTGCGCGAAACGCTCGACACGCGTGCGCGCATCGCGAGCCTGATCGTTTCGCACGCACCGGACGTGCAGAAGTGGGCCTTCGTGCAGGAAAAGCTGCGCGACCTCTCGCCTGCTGATAGTCGCATGCACTACTACGTCGAAGGCCCGGATCCGCGCTTTCGCTTCGGCACGCCCATCGTCGGCAAGGTCACCGGTGACGTGGGCCCGAATCATCTGCTCGTGCGCCCTCCGGGCTGCAGCTACGACATCATCACGACGACCTTTATCGTGCCCGCGAGCGGTGACCGGCCTCAGGTGAAACTCGTGGTCGGCAGCGACTGCGTGCGCACCGAAGGCATGCTGCGGCGCTTCGGCATCGCGCTCGGCGTGCTGATCGCGCTGTCCACCATCGCGGTCGCGCTGCTGAGCCGCGCGGTGACGCGCTTCGGACTCGCGCCGCTCACGCGCCTCTCGCGCGAGGCCTCGCAGTTGAGTCCGTCGAACCGGCGACAGCGTCTGCACTCGGACGAACTGCCCGAGGAACTGCACGAACTCGCCACGTCGTTCAACGGCGCGCTGGAGCGTCTCGACAAGGCCTACGAGCGTCTGGAATCGTTCAATGCCGACGTGGCGCACGAGCTGCGCACGCCGGTGAGCATCCTGATCGGCCAGACCCAGGTGGCGCTCACGCGCGACCGTTCGGTCGAACAGCTGCAACAGACGCTGCAATCGAATCTTGAGGAATTCGAACGATTGCGCGTGATCGTGAACGACATGCTGTTCCTCTCACGCAGCGATCGCGGCGAACGCGCGACGGACCTCACGGAGGTGTCGTTGCGCTCGGAGATCGAACGCATGCTCGATTTTCTGGAGATGCCGCTCGAAGAGGCGCAACTGCGCGTGGAAGTGCAGGGCGATGCGCGCGCATGGGTGAACACATCGCTGATCGGCCGCGCCGTGAGTAATCTGTTCGTCAACGCGATCCAGCATTCGCAGTCCGGCACGACGCTGCGCGCCACGGTCGCGCCGCAGAACGGTCACGTCGAGATCGCCGTTTCGAATCCCGGCGAGCCGCTCGACCCGGTGACGCGCGAGCACATTTTCGACCGCTTCTACCGCATTCAGGAGGCGCGCTCGAACAGCCACGAAAATCACGGGCTCGGGCTGTCGATCGTCAAGGCCGTGGCGGAAATGCACGGCGGCACGGTGTTCGTGCGCAGTGCCGACGGTGTCAACACGTTCGGGTTTTCGGTGGCCGTGGATGGTGCCGAAGCGCCCGAAGCGCCCGTCGCCGGTATCGCCCGCCAGGGCCGCGCCGGCGTGCCGCTGCACGTTTCGCCCTAGCGCTGCACTCATGCGGCCCGGAAGTTGCGCCTAGACGGGCTCGTCTTCCACGGGCGCGCTTTCGTTTTCGATGTTGTGCTGGTCCTTGCGCAGCAAGTCCCAGCAGCTGATGAAGAGCGCCGCGACGAGCGGCCCTATCACGAAGCCGTTGATGCCGATGAGCGAAATGCCGCCGAGCGTCGAGATCAGCACGACCCAGTCGGGCAGTCGCGTGTCCTTGCCCACGAGCACGGGGCGCAGCACGTTGTCCACGGTGCCGATCACGACGGAGCCGAAGACGATCAGCCCGACGCCCTTCGCCACCGCGCCCGTGGAGAGGAAGTAGATCGCGATGGGCCCCCACACGAGCGCTGCGCCCACGGCGGGCAACAGCGAGAGCAGCATCATCACGAAGCCCCACAGCAGCGCCCCCTGAATGCCGAGCACCCAGAGCGCGATGCCGCCCAGGCCGCCCTGCACGATCGCCACGGCCACGTTGCCCTTCACCGTTGCGCGGATCACCGTCGTGAACTTGCGCATGAGATGCAGCTTGTGCTGTTCGTCGAGCGGAATGGCGTCGCGCACGAGCCGCGAAATTTCGCGGCCGTCGCGCACGAGGAAGAAGAACAGATACAGCATCACGCCGAAGCTCACCAGGAATTGCAGCGTGTTCTGCCCGAACGAGAGGGCACGCGTGGCGACGAACTGGCTGATCTGCGCGGCACCCGCCGAAAGGCGCTGCTGCAGCCCCGGCAGATCCATCAGGTCGTAGCGCGCGAGCAGGTTCTGGATCGACTCGGGCAGTGCATGGACGATCTGCGTGAAGTACGCGCCGAAGTCGAGGCTGCCGCTGCGCACCTGCTGATAGGCCGAGGCGACCTGCTGCACCAGCGTGGCCGTCACCAGTGTGAGCGGAAAGATCACGATGACGAGGCAGATGGTGAGCGTAATGAGCGCCGCGACGTTGCGCCGCCGCCCGAGCCGCGCGACGAGGCGGCGCTGCACGGGCTGGAAGATCAATGCGAGTATGGCGCCCCAGAGCACCGTGCTGAAAAACGGTGCGAGGATGAAGCAGAGCGCGATGGACACCGCGAACAGCAGCAAATAGAACGATGTCTGGTGAAGGTGCTTGTTGCCTTCCATGTGCGATGAATTCCAGTTAAAGCTGCGAGGCGAGCGGCGGCATCGTCCGATGATACCGGCAAGGCCGCGTGGGCCTCCGGCGCAGCGCGCCCAGGGGTTCACTGTGCGCCCACGAGCCGCACGCGCGTGATTTCCGAAGGCGCGCCAAGGCGCTTGGGCGGCCCCCAGTAGCCCGTGCCGCGGCTCGTATAGACCCACAGGCTGCCGAGCCTTTCGAGGCCCGCCGTGAACGGCTGCTGCAGCCGCACGAGAAAATTCCACGGGAAAATCTGGCCGCCGTGCGTGTGGCCGGAGAGTTGCAGCGTGAAGCCAGCATCGACGGCGGCGTGGGCCGTGCGCGGCTGGTGCGCGAGCAGGACGCGCGTGTTCACGTCGGCGGGCGCGCCGCGCAGCGCTTCGGCCGGATCGCTGCGGTGCGCGGGATCGAACTGGCCGCCCGTGTAGTCGGTCACGCCGGCCAGCACGAGCCGCGCGCCGCCATGCTCGATCACCACGTGCTGGTTCATCAGCACCGTGAGGCCGATGCGGCGGAACTCGGCAATCCAGGCGTCCGCGCCCGAGTAGTACTCGTGGTTGCCGGTCACGAGATACACGCCGTGATGCGCATTGAGCTTGCCGAGCGGCGCGGTGTGCGCGGCGAGATGCGCCACGCTGCCGTCCACCACGTCGCCCGTGATGGCGACCACGTCGGCGTCGAGCTGGTTCACGGCACGCACGATGGCATCGACGTAGCCGTGCTTGATCGTCGGCCCGACGTGGATGTCGCTCAGTTGCACGATGGTGAAGCCGTCGAGCGCGGCGGGCAGGCCGCGAATCGGCACCTCGACGTTGCGCACGCGCGCACGCCGCCGCGCGTTGAAGAAGCCGAACCCGGAGGAGAGGTACGCAAGCACGATCACCGCGGCGGCGCTCACGGTGCGCCAGCCGGCGAGATCGATTGCCTTGGGCCACAGTGCCTCCACGGTCATGGCCGAGGCGAGCACGATGTCGCGCGCGATCGTCAGCATCAGCAGCGACGAGAAGAAGCCCATGGCGAGCATGCCGATCCAGGCGAGGCGGTCGCCGAGCGGCTGGCGCTTGAAGCGTCGCGCGAGCATGCCGGGCGGGATGAACAGCACCGAGAGCACGAGCCATAGCACGGCGAGCCATTTGCCGGCGGCGGCCACCGGCAGGTCGGGAATCAGGCGAAAGCCGACATAAGCATGCAGCAGCACGCCGATGGCAATGAAGCGGACCAGAAACGAGAGTCGGGGCATGGCGGCGCAAACGGATGGGAGCGGACCGACGCGGGCTGGCGCGCCCGGCACGGCGCGCTGCAGCAAAGCCCAATCGTCGAGGCCCGCTCGAAAACCCGGTGGACGGGTCAGCACAGGTAGGCTGCGTTGCATTTTACCGGCGCAGCAGACTTCGTGCCGTTCGGTGGCGGCGGTTTCCGGATGCGCATGCTGCGATGCGTCATGAAAGGGCCTGGCGATCCCGCATGAACATACATGCATGCGTGTATGCATGGGCCCGGCTGCTTTACTGTTTGCACGTGTGGCGGTGCGGCATTTCCCTGGATTGCCAGCGCGATCCCAGTCGTCGCACTATGTTCTCGTGGGGCCGGGCACACTCTATTAAACGTCCATTGAATCGGCCCCCGCGATGGACTATGCTCGAAATGAGGCCCGCGTGGTTTCGGGCGCTCTGGGGGAGACGGATCATGAAAGGAATCCGGCCGGTCGCACATGGACTGCATGAGGGTTTGCATGGTCGTCACGTCGGGCACGAGGGCAGCCACGTCATGCTGCCGATGGTCGTTCTCTCGATCATGGCCATCGCGCTGTATATCGCGGTCAAGCACGTCGATATTCTCGAGATTGGCCGCAGCGCGTTATTCGACGTCGTGATGGTGTTCGTCGCGCTCGGTATCGCGGGCATGTTCGGCGTGCTGGGCGCCTGGCTGCGATCCCGCACCACCGACGAGCCGGCCGAAGGCTTCTGCTTCGTCGGCGCGCTCATCGGCGCAGTCGTGTTCTACATCGCGCTGCTCACCTGATTCGTTTGCCTACAGTATCGATTGGTTCGCAATCCTGCGGGAGGCGAGGGCGCGCGGCGGCCGGGTCCGCGCCATGCGAAACTGTGTGTTTTCCCGCTCGATTCAAGCACTCCCGATGTTCGATCTTTTCGACGATACGCCTGCCCCCGACGTGGCATGGCATCCGTCATGGCTCGCGCCAGAGGCCGCTGCCGAGGCGCTCGCGCGCATCATCGCCGAGGCCGACTGGCGCCAGGAACGCATTCGCACGCCCGGCGGCTGGGTGGATCAGCCGCGCCTTACGACCTGGCAGGGCGACGAAGGTGCGGTGTACGTCTATTCAGGCATCCGAAATATCCCGCAGCCGTGGACCCGCCAGGTCGCCGAACTGCGCCACGCCGTCTCGGCGCTTTGCGGCGTGCGCTTCAACAGCGTGCTGCTCAACCGTTATCGCACGGGCACGGACAGCATGGGCTGGCACGCGGACCACGAACCCGAACTCGGCCCCGAGCCGGTGATCGCCTCGCTCAGCCTCGGCGCGACGCGGCGCTTCGACTTGCGCCACAACGCGACAGGCGTGGTGCGCTCGTTCCAGCTGACGAGCGGCAGCCTGCTCGTGATGCAGGGAAAGACCCAGGCGCAATGGCGCCATCGCGTGCCGAAGGAACCCGCCGTGAGCGGCGAGCGTGTGAATCTCACGTTTCGCGTGGTGATGCCGGAGTTGCGGAAATAGACGGCTAGATCGCTGTGGATCGGCGTTAAATCGCCGATGTTTGGTGCGCGGACTACGCTCGCGCGAGCGGCTTTGCGCTAAAATCAAATAAGAATTTATGCGCATAAACGCCAAGTCCGGCGTTGGCGCGGCGGTCAGCCGTCCGCGGCGAGCCGGCGCCGCACGATCGCGACGAGACGCTCCAGCGGCAAACCCGAGCCCGCGAGCGCAGTCACTTCCGGATAATGCTCGCGCGCAATGTCCGTGAGCACCTGGCCGGGCGGCGCTTCGACCAGCACGCTCGCGCCCGACTCGATCATGACCGTGAGCGCGTCGTACCAGCGCACCGTGTAGCGCATGTTGGTGGCGAGATCGGCGCGGATGGCGTCGGCGCTGTAGAGCGGCCGGCCGCCGCGATTGTCGACATAGACGCTGCGTGGCGTACGAAACGGTATGTCGCGTGCCCACTCGGTTAGCATATCGGCGGCGTCGGCCAATAGTTCGCAGTGCGAAGGAACGGCCACTGCGAGCCGTTGCGCCTTGCGCGCGCCGGCGGCGAGCGCGCGGGCGGCAAACGCTTCGAGCGCGCCGCCGGCGCCGGCTACGACGATCTGGCGCGGCGCGTTGACGTTCGCCACGTACACGCGCTCGCCGCCATCGCGTGCATGCGTATCGGCGAGCGTTTCCACCTGCGTCTCGCTTAGCCCCGCGACGGCCGTGAGGCCATAGCCCGAGGGCCACGCGTTCTCCATCAGCTCGGCGCGTTTGCGGACCATCTGCAGCGCGTCGCCAAACGCCAGGGCCTCGCAGCTTACCGCGGCCGCATAAGCGCCCACGGAAAGTCCAGCGCTGAATTGCGGCGCGAGTCCTTCTTGCGCGAGCGCACGCATCACGGCTACGCCTGCGACCGTGAGGCCGATCTGCACGGCGACCGTGGAACGCAAGGCGTCGTCGCTGTCGAGCGTGAGGACGTCGAAGCCGAGTGCCGCCGAGGCCTCGTCGAGCGTCGCCCGCACGGTGTCGTGTTGCGGCAGCTTGTGGAGGAAGCCGGCGTTTTGCGCGCCCTGGCCGGGAAAGAGCAGGGCGAGCGTCATGCTGCTTGCCACGGGTCGGCGACGAGCTGCGCGCCGCTGGACGCGCGCGCCAGCACGCGCGGCTTGTGCGCCGCGAGTTCGGCGAGCGCGACGCCGCCCGCGGGCGTTTCGAGTTGCGCGTCGATGCGTGTGCCGGCGCGGCTCGCGGCTTGAGCGAGCGTCTGCGCAAGCGACTCGATCGCCGAGCGCGAGACGCGCTGCGGCAGACGAATCAGGATGTCGAGATCGCTCGATGCGGTGAGGGTGGGAACGCCCGTGGCAAGTTCGAAGCCGGCGCTGCCCGTAGGGCCCCAAACGTAATGGCGCAACGCCGCCGCGCTTGTGCGCAGGGTAGCGAGCGCGATGAACGCGGGCAATGCGCGGCGTGCGCGAAGCGGCCCGACGCCGAGCAGATCCTCAGGAGCAAATAATGATTCGATATCCTCAGTATTGATCCAGGTGCCGAAACGCTCCGAACGTACGCTGCCGCGCACGCCTACCGCCACGAAACCGGCCGCCGCGCACGTGCGCCGCACGACTACCCAGGGCGCGCGGGCAAGCGCCTCGCGTACCCACTCCGGCTCGTCGCCTGACGGCGTATGGCGCGCGATACGAAGCAGATCGTGCGCGCGCCAGCGTGCGTCGTCCACGCACGGCGTGTCAGCAGCGAACGGCGGGGCGGCGCACACGCGCATCAGCTGGCGTCCCACTGTTGCGCGAGGCGCTTGCGCACCTCGATCGACGCCGCACGCGTACGCTGCGCCGACTCGCCTTGCAGACGATGCGCGAGGCCGCTCGTGTCGCTGCGTGCTTCCCGCACCTTCTGTGCGAGCACGTCGCGCACGCGCGCGATCTGCGCTTCGCTCGGCGCGTCCGCATCGATGCCCTCGATCAACTCGTCGAGCAGACCGAGCTTTGCGAACGAAGCCATCGAATACGACATCGGCACGATCTTTTCGCCCAGTTCGTCGAGGTCCTCGACGCTGCGCCGCGTAATGCGCGCCGCCGCTTCCTTGCCCATGGCGTGGACCATCGTGCCGTGCGCGTCGAGCGCGACGATGCGATTGGCCTGATAGCCGTGTGCGAGAAACGCGCCCGACATGGCGGGCCCGACGATCAGCGCCACCACGGGATGCCCGGCGAGCCGCGCGCTTGCGTAGGCGTCCACGGCCGAGGCGCAGGCGAGGTGAATGCCGAGCATCTCCTCGCGATAGCCGTAGGCCTGGCTCTTCACATCGACGATCGCGATGATGGGGCGGCGCTTGCCGCTCGCGGCGTCTTCGGCAATCGTTTCGCGCACGGCCTTCGCGAGACGCCAGCCTTGTTCGAGGCCCACCACGTTGTCGCGCGCGCGCGGAAAGCGGTTCACGGGATCGGGTGCGACGGTGATGAAGCGCGCGGTTTCGTTGTCGAGCGGCGCATCGGCGTATTGCACGCACGCGCCCTGCGTGTCCGTGCCCGCGAGGGCGCGCAGCCAGCGTGCGCCGCGGCTCGTCGTCGTGTCGTTCATGCGTTTTCTCCGCGCAGGTTCAGGGGCGAAGCGGTGAACACCGCACGCATCGTTTCTGGGGTGACGCTGGCGGGATCGATCTGTGCGAGTTTCGCGAGCGTGGCATCCACATCGGCCGAGCGCGGCGTGCGCGGCGCGCCTTGCGCAAACGCCGCGCGCACGGCGGCGCGCACGTCGTCCACGGCGTCTTCGACGAGCGCATCGGCGAAACCTGTTTGCGCGCGCTGCTCGCCGCCGATCAATCGCCACACCTGGCGGCGATCGCTCGAATCGAGTTCCTCGATGCCGGCTTCCTGTTCGATCACCTCCGGGCCATTCATGCCGAGGCGGCCTTGCTTCGTCATCACGAGCGTCGAACAGAGGGCCGCCGCGAGCGACATGCCGCCAAAGCAACCCACCATGCCCGCGATCACGCCGACCACGGGCACATGCGCGCGCAACGCGACGATGGCCGACTGGATCTCCGCGATCACGGCGAGGCCGAGATTGGCCTCCTGCAAGCGCACGCCACCGGTCTCGAACAGGATGACGGGCCGCACGATCTTGCCGCGCTCGCAGTCGGCGAGCGCCAGTTCGAGTGCGGCGGCGATCTTGCTGCCCGACACTTCGCCGATGCTGCCGCCCTGGAATGCCGATTCGATCGCGGCCACGACGGCGGGCTCGCCGTCGATGGTGCCGCGTGCGATCACTGCGCCGTCGTCGGCCTGGCAGACGATGCCCTGCAACGGCAGCCACGGCGATTCGATACGGTCGAACGGCCCGAGCAGTTCGCGGAATGTGCCCGTGTCCAGCACGGCGGCCGCGCGTTCGCGCGCGCTCAATTCGATGAAGCTCTCGCGCAGCAGCGTGGCCGGCGTCAGTTGATTCGGGCTGCTCATGACTGCGCCTCCTGCGCGGCTTCCACGGCTTCCGCGAGGCGCAGCGCCACCACGCCTGGCGTGGCGCCGAAGTCGTTGATCTCGATGAGCGCCGCGCCGTCGTAACGCGTGAAGAAGCGGTCGAGCACGCTCTTCCAGATGTGGCTATAGCCGTCCACGCTCGTCTGCACGACCACGCGCGCCTGCATGTCGCTCGCGGGCAGCAGCAGCACTTCGAGATCGCCCGAGCCCACCACGCCCACGTGGGCGCGCGTCGTCACGGCGCGTTGCGCCGGATAGTCGAATGTCAGTTGTTCCATGAAACCGTCCTCCCGCCCATGCGGTGCTGAACCAGTCTGTCGATGAAGAGCGTCGCGGCGAGCAGATCGGCCGCGCCACCCGGCGATGCGTTGAGTGCGAGCAGCGCGCGTTCGAGCGCATCGAACGCGGCGCGGCCGGCTTGCGTGGCGAGGCCGCCCGCGTCGCGCACGCCTTGCGCGCCCGCTTGCGCGGCCTCGCGCCCGGCGAGCCCCGCGCGATGCAGCACGCAGGTGTCGTCGAGCGAGGCCATGATCGCGAGCAGGGCGTCCACGCGCGCGTGGGCTTCGTCGTGGCCTTGCGCGCGCGCGGCCTGCAGGGCGGGCAGACCCACGCGTACGACGTGCGGAAAGCCGTCTTGCGCTTCGCTGCGCGCGCCGCCCACGTTGTAGCGCTGACGCACGCGCTCGCCGTTGCTTTGCGCGGGCTGCGCGAGCAGGTCGTCGAAGCGCGCGATCTGCGCAGCCGTTTCGCAGATGCGCGCCGCGTGGGCGCAGTCGCTGTCGCTGCCTTGCGGCGTATGCACGATCGCCGCGCCCGCCACCAGTAGCCCGACGATCCAGATCGCGCCGCGATGCGCGTTGCTGCCTTGTGTCGCGCGCATCATCGCGGCTTCGCCGGCGCGGCCGATGCGCGCGAGATCGGTGCGCAGCGCCGTGCCGGGCGCAGCCCCGCGCGAGGCGCGCGCGAGCGCTTCGAACGTGGGTTCGAGCGCGTGCGCCGAGCGCAGCATCGTCGCGAGATCGAGATCGTCGTGCGCGCCGCTACCGCGCGCGTCCACGAGCGCGGGCTTGGGCGTGAGGCGCGCCTCTTCGATCAGCGCGTCGCGGGCGAAACGGGCGAGCTGCGCGTCGGCGGAGGCCGGCCGCGCGTCGCCCGCGTACGGGACCCGCCGCGCGAGGCCCGCCGAGCCCTCGGCAAGCGCCGTTAAAGAAAGCGTACGCATCGCGCTTACCAGCTGCGGAAACGGGCCGGCGGCGTATAGAGCCCGCCCGACCACGTCACCAGATCGTCGATGCTGCGCGCTGCGAGCAGCGAGCGCTTTGCCTCGCCGCGCAAGATGCCGAGATCTTCGGGGAACTGCACGATGCCGCGGCGGCGCAGTTCGTCGGTTTTCTGCTGCTGCGCGCGCAGGCCGATCGGTGTCACGCCCGCCACGGCCGCGAGTGCGGCGCGGCGCTCGTCGATGCCCTCTGCACGATGCAGGTGGGCGATACCCTCTTCGGTCACGACATGGCTCACATCGTCGCCGTAGATCATCACGGGCGCGACGGGCATGCCGCTCTTCTGGCCCACGGCGATAGCGTCGAGTTCGTCGACGAAGGTCGGCTCACCGCCTTTCTTCCAGGTTTCCGCCAGTTGCACCACGAGCTTGTGGCCGCGCGAAACCGGGCCGTTGTCCTTGAGCAGCTTGAGCCACGCTTCGCTCGCATGGCGCCGCCCGCGCGGATCGTGGCCCATGTTCGGCGCGCCGCCGAAGCCCGCGAGCCGGCCGCGCGTGACGGTGGATGAATTCGCGTCCGCGTCGATCTGCAGCGTCGAGCCGATGAAGAGATCGACGGCATATTGCCCCGCGAGCTGGCACAGCACGCGGTTCGAGCGCAGGCTGCCGTCGCTGCCGGTGAAGAACACATCGGGCCGCGCGGCGATATAGGCTTCCATGCCCACTTCGCTGCCGAAGCAATGGATGCTTTCCACCCAGCCCGATTCGATGGCGGGAATCAGCGTGGGGTGCGGATTGAGCGTCCAGTTGCGGCAGATCTTGCCCTTGAGCCCGAGCGACTCGCCGTAGGTGGGGAGCAGCAATTCGATCGCGGCGGTGTCGAAACCAATCCCGTGATTGAGCGCGGCGATGCCATAGGGCGCGTAAATTCCCTTGATGACCATCATCGCGGTGAGCACCTGCAGGTCGCCGATGTGGCGCGGATCGCGCGTGAAGAGCGGCTCGACCGCGAACGGCCGGTCGGCCTGCACGACCACGTCGACCCACGAGCCGGGAATGTCCACGCGCGGCAGTTCATCGACGATTTCGTTGACCTGAACGATCACAATGCCCTGGCTGAACGCGGCGGCTTCGGCGATGGTCGGGGTGTCTTCGGTGTTCGGGCCGGTGTAGAGGTTGCCGTGGCGGTCGGCTTTTTCGGCGCACAGCAGCGCGACGTGGGGAATCAGGTCGACGAACATGCGCGCGTACAGCTCGACATAGGTATGGATCGCGCCCACTTCGAGCTGGCCGTCTTCGAGCAGTTGCGCCACGCGCAGGCTCTGCGGCCCCGCGAACGCGAAGTCCACGCGGTGCGCGATGCCGCGCTCGAACAGCGTCAGATGCTCGGGGCGGCTGATGCTGGAAATGAGCAGGTGAACGTTGTTGACCTTGGCCGGATCGGCCTTGGCCAGCGAGCGCGAGAGGAAGTCGGCCTGCTTCTGGTTGTCGCCTTCGAGCGCGACGCGGTCGCCCGGTCGGATCAGCAGTTCGAGCGCATCGGTCATGCGCGACGCGGGCAGGACGCCGTCTTCGAGCCAGCCCGAAACGGCGGCGAGGCGGCGGGCCTTTTCGTCGCGGCGCGTGGTCCACGAACGCGGCGCGAGGTCAGGCGAGGTTGGCGTATCAGCTTGAGGCTTCATCGGCGGTTCGGCTCCGTGAGCGGGAAGAGGCGGCGCGCGGCTTCGCGGCGGCAGTTCGTGCCGAAGGCGGCACTGAGGTTGCCACTGAGGTTGCCACTGCAGGCAGCGCGGCGCGCTCGGTCAGGAAACGGTAGATGAGTTCGCCCGTGCCGAGCAGGTGCTCGGCCACGAGCTTTTGCGCGGTGGGCACGTCGCCGCGCTTCACGGCGGCGAGAATTTCGGTGTGCTCGCTATCGGATTCGCCCTTGTATTCGGGGAAGCCGAATTTCAGGCGCAAATAGCGTTCGCCGCGGCGATGCAGCGCGGTGAGCATTTCCATCAGCTGCGGCCGGCCGGCGGGCGCGTAGAGGCTCATGTGAAAGGCCTCGTTGCGCGCGACATAGAGCGACGGATCGCGCTCGCGCTTCGCGGCGGCGGCCAGCGCGGTCACTTCGCGCAGCGTGGCGCTCGTGTGATTCGGAATGGCGAGGCCGAGCGCGAGGCTTTCGAGCGCGGAGCGGATCTCGTAGATTTCGCGCGCCTCGTCCGCGGAGAGCGGGGCCACGCTCGCGCCCTTGTTGACCTCGATCTTCGCCCAGCCTTCGCTCGCGAGCTGGCGCAGCGCCTCGCGCACGGGGATCGCGCTGACCGAAAAATGCCGCGCGATCGCGTCCTGGCGCAGCGGCGCGTTGGGCGCGAGCTTGCCCTCGACGATCGCGCTGCGCAGGGCGTCGGCGATCATGCGCGAGGTGCTGGTGCGGGGCGCTGCCGCGCCTTCCAGGGGAAAACCATTCGTTGCGTCGCTCATGAGATCAAATATTATATATAAAACGACCAAGGCGAAAGCCTCGAAAACCCGCAACACGGAAACACCAGATTCACTATAGACGGGTAAGAAGAACGGGGGCTTACAGGGAGTTCCTGAAGAGGGCCGGCACTGCCGCGGCCTGCATTTCCGCGTTTCGCGGCGTGCGTGCGCATCTTGCTGCGTGGGCTGGCGAGGCATCAATGGAGAGAGGAGCATCATGAATTCGATCACCGAGTCCGCACGGCGAACTCGCACCAAGACACCGCTCAACCGGTCGCAGATCGCCGGTTTCTGGGGCGCCTGGGCAGGCTGGACGCTCGACGGGATGGACTCGTTCATCTACGCACTCGTGCTCACGCCCGCGCTCACGGAGCTGTTGCCGCGTTCGGGCTATGAGGCAAGTGCGGCGAACATCGGGCTTGCCGGCTCGATCCTGTTCGCGCTCTTCCTCGTGGGCTGGGGGCTGTCGTTCATCTGGGGGCCGCTCGCGGACCGCTTCGGCCGCACGCGCGTGCTGGCCGCCACCATCTTCATGTTTGCGATCTTCACGGGACTTTCGGCCACCGCGCAGAGCGTGTGGTCGCTCGGCATCTACCGCTTTCTGGCGGGCGTAGGCATCGGCGGGGAGTGGGCGCTCGCGGGTACCTATGTGGCCGAATCGTGGCCGGAGGATCGCCGCAAGATGGGCGCGGGCTATCTGCAGACCGGCTATTACGCGGGCTTCTTCATTGCGGCCGCGCTCAATTACACGGTCGGCGTGCACTTCGGCTGGCGCGCCATGTTCCTCACGGGTGCGGTCCCGGTGGTGGTGGCCATTCTCGTGCTCACGCGTGTGGAGGAGCCGGCCAAGTGGCAGAAGTCGGAGGCGAGCCATGTGCACCGCGGCCACCCGCTGCGTGAAATCTTCGGCGATGTGTACCGCCTGCGCACCGTGGTGGCGTGCGCGCTGCTGACCATCGCGATCATCGGGTTGTGGGCAGGCGCGGTTTATGAACCGTCCGCCGTGATCCAGCTGGCGACGAAGGCGGGTGCCAACAAGGCCGAGGCGATCCGTACGGCTTCTATCGCCACGGGCATCCTGTCGATCGGCACGATACTGGGTTGCCTCGCGCTGCCGCCCATGGCTGAGCGCATCGGCCGCAGGTGGACGCTTGCTGTCTATTTCGCGGGCATGGCCGTGACGATCGCGGCGAGCTTCGGCTGGGCGTTCTACCTGCAGAACGGACTCGTGCCGTTCATCGCGCTGCTCTTCGTACTGGGGTTCTTCGGCGGCAATTTCGCGCTGTTCAGCCTCTGGCTGCCCGAACAGTTCGAAACGCGTGTGCGCGCCACGGCGTTCGCGTTCTGCACGTCGTTTGGCCGCTTCGTGGGCGCGGGCGTGAACTTCCTGCTGGGCGCGGCCGTGCTGCGTATGCACACGCTCGGCGTGCCGGTGGCGCTCACGGCGCTGGCCTTCGTTCTCGGCCTTCTGATCATTCCGTTTGCGCCGGAAACGAAGGGTCAAACGCTGCCTTCCTGACCCCCTATGCGGCGCGTCGGTTAACGCCGCGCCTTCACGAGCCTCGGCGGCAACAGGCGCCAGCCGAGATTGACTCCGAGGCTCGCCGCCACGATCAGCGCCATGCCCGCAAGCTGGGGCACGCTCAGTGCGCGACCGTAGACGATCGCATCGACGGCGATCGCAGTGAGCGGATACACGAACAGCAGCACGGCGATCACGGGCGTGGTCAACATCGGCAGCGCGCCGTAGATCAGCACGTACGAAAGCCCTGTGTGCAGCACCCCCATGCCCACGAGCCAGCCCCATTGCGTGGCCGAAATATGCGCGAGTTCGAGCGGCGCAAAAAACGGCGCGATCAGCGGCAGGCACACCGAGCCCACCACGCATTGCGTCAGCGTGAGCAGATGCGGGCGAAAGTTGCGCAGGCTCTTGGCGATCAGCGTGACGCTCGCGTAGAGCACCGAGCCGCCCAGCGACTCGCCAATGCCGATCATGTAGCTCGTGCGATCGGCCACGTGGGTTTCCGCGAGCACGCCGGAAGCGAACACGAGCCCCACGAACGCGATGCCGATCCAGCCCAGCCGGTCGGCGCCGAGCCGCTCGTGAAAGATCGCCGCGCCCATCAGCACGACCCAGAACGGCTGCACATGGAACACGACCGTCGAGACGGCGATGCTCGTGCGATGGATCGCGTCGAAGAAGGCGACCCACTGCGTGACCATCAGCACGCCTGAAATCACCGCGAGCGCGAGCGTGCGGCGCGTGAACTGCCGCGGCGAGAGCCAGCCCTTGTACGCGCAGTACCCGGCGAGCGCGAGCATGCCGAAAAAGCAGCGGAAGAACACGAGCGTGAGGGCGCCGAGGCGCGCCTCCTCGACGAACACGCCGATCGTGCCCATCAGGAGGCCGCCGCCCGCGAGCATGAGGACGCCTTGCTGGCGGTTGCCGTGATGTTCGGATTGCATGGCCGGAGCGGGGGAATCGAAAGGGGGTTGAAGACAGGTTAAGTATTCGCCAGTTGCGGGACGCGGGCAAACGAATTAAATTGAAGAATTCCATCAATCCAGCTTATGAATCGGCTGCAGCCCCGACCATCCCGCGTATGAACCCCGAATTCGACATCGATTTGCTGCGTACCTTCGCCGCCGTGGCGGACGCGGGCAGCTTCACGAAGGGCGCCGTGGCCGTGCATCGGTCGCAGGCGGCCGTGAGCATGCAGGTCAAGCGGCTCGAGCAGATGCTCGGCACCACGTTATTTACGCGCGACACGCGCAATCTCGCGCTCACGCGGCCGGGCAACACGCTGCTCGAATATGCGCGGCGCGCGCTCGACCTGCAGGAGGAGGCGTGGGCGGCGCTGGTGCGGCCCGAGGTGACGGGGCGCGTGGTGCTCGGCGCGCCCGACGACTATATGGCGTCGCTGCTGTCACCGGTGTTGCGGCGCTTCTCCACGCTTTATCCGCATGTGGAGATCGAGATCGTCTGTGCGCAGAGCGTCGCGCTCGGGCCGATGCTGGCGGACAACAAGATCGACATCGCCTTCGTCACGCGCGACCGCAAAATGCGCGGCGAGTTCGTGCGCGCCGAGGAGATGGTCTGGGTGGGGTCCGCCACCGATCCCGCGCCGCTTGCCATGTCGCCGCTGCCGGTCGGGCTCTACGAGCACGGCAGCGTGGCGCGCGCGCATACCGTGGCGGCGCTCGACGGCGCACACATCCGCTACCGCGCCGCCTATAGCAGCGCGAGTTTGATGGGGTTGACGGCGACGGTGGAGGCGGGCATTGCTATCGTCGCGCTTACGCGCTGCAGCGTGCCGCCGCGCTTCGCGATCCTTGGCGAGGCGCAGGGCCTGCCGAAGATCGAGCCGCTGGAAATCGTGGTGGCGCGCAGCGGCAAGTCGAACCGGCCGACTTGCGACTACCTCGCGCAGCAGATGGTGCAGGACCTCTCGGTGCCGCGTCAGCGCGGGTAGACGCTCACTTCGCCACCCACCGCGAGCCGCACGCGCTCGCCTTCGCGCGGCGTGCGATAGCCGGGCACGCGCGCGCGGACCGTTGCGTGCGCATCGATCAGCTGCAGCGTGAGCGCGGCGTCCTGACCCTGGAAGGTGATGGCCTGCACGACCGCTTCGAGCGCGCCGTCGCGCTGGGCGGTTTCGGGCAGCACGTCGATCTGCTCGGGTCGCAGCATCACGTCCACGGCGCCTTCTGCCGCGCGCTGGTCTTGCTGGATCGGCAGCGCGCCGAGCACGCAATGCGCGCGCCCGTTGGCCACCGTCCCCGGCAGCAGCACTGCCTCGCCGATGAAGGCCGCGAGTTCGCGCGTGGCCGGGCGGCGATACAGCGTTTGCGGCGGTCCGCTTTGCAACAGCTTGCCGCGCCACAGCACGGCCACTTCATGACCGAGCGAGAGCGCCTCGGCCTGGTCGTGCGTGACGAGCACAGCGGTCGCGCCGGCGGCGGCGAGCGCGCGCGCCACGGCTTCGCGCGTTTCGACGCGCAGCGCGGCGTCGAGCGACGAGAACGGCTCGTCGAGCATCACGAGGCCGGGCGAGGGCGCGAGCGCGCGGGCGAGCGCCACGCGCTGCTGCTGGCCACCCGAGAGTTGCTGCGGCGCGCGCGATGCATAGGATTCCGGAAGACCGACGAGTTCGAGCAATTCGGCCACGCGATGGTGCGCGCGCCGCTGCGCGCGCGGCAGGCCGAACACGATGTTGTCGGCAACCGTGAGGTGCGGAAAGAGCGCACCTTCTTGCGGCACGTAGCCGATATGACGCTGCTCGGTCGGCAGATGCAGCCGCTCGCCGGCGACGCGGCGGCCGTCGATCTCGATCGTGCCGGCGTCGGCGCGTTCGAAACCGCACAGCACGCGCAGCAGCGTGGTCTTGCCGCTGCCCGAAGGCCCGAGCAGCGCGACGAGCGAACCCGAGCGCACGGATAGATCGATGCCATGCAGGACCGGATGGCCATCGAAGGCCTTTTTCAGGCCAGAAATGCGAAGTGTGCTCATGGGGCTAACTTGGGGCTAACTGGGGCTCAGGCGTCGCCGGGTGGCGCGTTGACCGGTTCGACCGGCATATTGACCGTTGCATGGCCAGCGAGCGCGGAACGGCCCGCAAACGCGAACAGCAGGCCCGAAGCGGCGAGCGAAAGCGCGGAGAGCAGCGCGGCATAGGGCGCGGCGGCCGCGAAGGCGAGCGTCGAGGTGTCGGTCCAGACCTGCGTGGCGAGCGTGTGCGTGCCGATCGGCGCGAGCAGCAGCGTGGCGTTCAGTTCGGTGATCACCGAGATGAACACCATCGAGGCCGCCGCGCCGAGGCCGGGACCCGCGAGCGGCAGCACGACGCGGCGCAGCGTGGCGAACCATCCCAGGCCGAGCGCGCGCGCCGTATCTTCGAGGCGCTGCTGCGCCTGCATGAGCGCCGCGCACACGCTCACGAGCGCAAGGGGCAGACAGAGGATCGCGTACGCCGCAATCAGCAGTGTGGTGCCCTGGTAGAGCGGTTCGAGCGCGCGCACCGCGAGCGAGACAATGGCAAGCGCGATGACGAGACTCGGGACGCCCTGCGCGATGAAGGCCGTGCGTTCGAGAAATGCGGCGGCGCGGCCGGGATAGCGCGCAAGCAAATACGCGAGCGGCAGCGCGAGCAGGGTGGTGAAAAACGCGGCCGTGAGGCCGAGGCGCAGCGAGGCGAACGTGGTCGAAACCAGCAACTCCGGCGAGACATCGGCGGGCGTGATCGCCGCCGCGCCGGGTTGCGTGAGCCAGTAGCCGATCATCGCGAGCGGCACGCCGAGCGTCGCCACATTGAGCGCGACGAAACCCGCCGCGACGGGCCAGCGCCAGCGGCCGAGCGCATGGCGCACGCTCGCGCGGCGCGCGCCGCGATCCACGCGCTCGTAGCGCGCGCGCCCGCGCACGCGGAACTCGAGCACGAGGCATACGAGGCAGAGCAGGATCAGCACGCAGGCCAGCAGCGAGGCACCTCCGCCGTCGAAGCTCGTGCGGTATTCCGCGTAGATCTCGGTGGTCACCGTAACAAAAAAAAGCAGCGTAAATGCGCCGAATTCGGAGAGCACGCCAAGCGCGACGAGCAGCATCGAGCCGAACAGCGCGGGTCGCAATTGCGGCAGCACGACGCGCACGAATACGGCCCAGCGGTTGCAGCCGAGCGCGCGCGCCGATTCTTCGAGCGCGGGGTCGAGGCCGCGCAGCGCGGCGGCCACGGGCAGGTAGACGAGTGGGAAGTAGGCCGTCGTGATGACGATGAACGCGCCGAGAAAGTCCTGCAAATCGAGGCTCAGCGAGACCCACGCGTAGCTCGTGACGAACGCGGGCATGGCGAGCGGCGCGGCGGCGAGGAGCGCCCAGGCACGCCGCCCTGGCACGTCTGTGCGCTCGACGATCCACGCCACCGCGGTGCCGAGCACGGCGCAGGCGAGCGTGGCCGAAACCGTAATCGAGAGCGTGTTGACGAGCAACTCGCCGACCAGCGGCCGGAAGATCAGCTCGGCGGCGTCGGCCGAACCAAAGGACAGCGCGCGCCAGAACGTCAGTGCGAGCGGCAGCAGCACCAGCAGCGGGCCGAGCGCGGCGGCGGCGAAGAGCGCGCGCGGCGCACGCCGCCGCACGCGCGGGGGCGGGCCCCCCGCGACATCCACTTGATGAGACTCAGGTACGGACTGCGCCGTTGTAACTGCTTCGCTCACGATCTTGCTTCGTACTCCATGCCGATTACAGCAGGCCAGCCTGACGTAGCAGCTTGCCCGCCTGGCTGTCGTCGCCGAGCTGCTGGATGGTCAGCGCGGGCGGCTTCAGCTGGTCGAACGGCTTGTTGATGGGATCGCTCGCCACGCCGGGCCGCAGCGGGTACTCGTAGCTGATGTGGTCCTGCGCCATCAGCTTCTGTGCGCGCTCGCTCACGAGGTAGGCGAGGAACTTCTGCGCACCGTCTACATTGTGCGCGGACTTCATCACGGCGGCACCCGAAACGTTGACGAGCGCGCCCACGTCGCCATCGGCGAAATGCGCGACGGCGCTTTGCGTTTTCTTGTCGCCCATCTCGGCGTGCAGGCGGTCCCAGTAGTAGTTGTTGATGATGCCGGTGGCGACCGCGCCGCGATTCACGGCAGCGACCACGCCTTCGTCGTCGTCGAAGATCTGCGAGTTGGTTTTCAGACCCTTGAGCCATTCGAGCGTGGCGGCCTCGCCCTTCACGGCGAGCACGGCGTCGACGAGCGGCAGGAAGTCGGCGTCGCTCGGCGCGATGCCGATCTTGCCCTTCCATTCGGGCCTGGCGAGATCGAAAATCGACTTCGGCAATTGCGCGGGCTGCACCTTGGCCGTGTTGTACGCGAGCACGTTCTCGCGCGCGCTCACGCCCACCCATTGTCCTTGCGGCGAGTTGAAGCGCGCGGGCACGGTCGCGAGCGTCGCTTGCTGCACGGGGGCGAGCAGGCCCTTTTCTTCCAGCAACATCAATTCAGGCGAGTTCTCGGTGAAGTAGACGTCGGCGGGCGTCTTCTCGCCTTCGGCGACGAGCTGCGCCGCGAGCGCCGGACCTTCGCCGCTGCGGATCTTCACGTCGATGCCCGTCTGCTGCTCGAAGTCCTTCGCGAGCTGGTTCACGACCTGCTCGTGCTGCGCGTTGTAGAGCGTGATCGAGGCTGCGTGCGCGGCGAGCGGCAGCATGCCGGCAAGCGCGAGCGAGAGGGCGGCGGCGCGCAGCGGTGCGCGCATCATGGAAATTTTCATATTGCTTCGTTATCCGTTGTTATCGATGAATCTCAGGCGTTGAACAGCTCCGCGCCTATGAACGAGCCCGCTTTCGTGCCAGGCGGGCACGCGAAGATTGCGCTGCCCACGTGGGTCGTGAACTGGTTCATCATGTCGAACTTCGCGAGGCGCTCGTTGATCGGAATGAAGCCGGTGCGCGGGTCGCCCTGGTGGGCGATGAAGATGAGCCCCGCGTCATATTCGGTTTCCTGGCGCCACGGCGGCCAGCGCTCGATGTAGAAGTCAGTACTGTCGTTGTACGAGTACGAGCGGCGCAGGATCTGCGCGCCGTTGTTGGACGCGCGGTTCGAGAGACGCACGTGCGAGTTCTCGGGAATCAGCGGATTGCCGTCCTTGTCCTGCGCGTCGAGATCGACGTTGTCGAATTCCTTCTTCTGGCCAATTGGCGCGCCGCTGTACTTGTGGCGGCCGAACACCTGTTCCTGAAAGCCCAGTTCCATCTGGTCCCAGTGCTCCAGCGTGATGCGGATGCGGCGCACCACCGTATAGGTGCCGCCCTGCATCCACGGCGCGTCGGCGGCGGTGGCCCAGACGAACTGGTTCATCGCCTTCGGGTCCGTGGTCGGCGGGTTGTTCGTGCCGTCCTTGAAGCCCATGAGGTTGCGCGGCGTTTGCGAGCGCGGGCCCGAGAGAAATCCCGCCTGGCCCCAGCGCATCGTCAGGATTCCATAGCCCTGGCGCGCGAGCTGGCGTACCGCGTGGAAAGCGACTTGCGCGTCGTTGGCGCACGCCTGCACGAACAGATCGCCGCCGGTCTTCTGCGCGATCAGCTGGTCGCCGTTGAAGCGCGGCAGGTCGACGAGCGCGGCGGGGCGCTTGTGCGCGAGGCCGTAGCGGTCCTTGTCCTGCGACGTGAAGAGGCCGGGGCCGAAGCCGAAGGTGACCGTGAGTCCCGCCGGGCCGAGGCCCAGCACGTCGCCGGAGTCGGGTGCGGGGTGGTCGTCGCCGGTGTAGTCCAGCGCGGCTGCCGGCTGCGCCTGACTCATGCGCGCCGCGGACTCGGTCCACCTGCGCAGCAGGTTGATGACGTCGTCGCGCGAGGTCGTCGTGAGGTCGAAGGCCGCGACATACGTGTGCGCCTGCTGCGGTGTCACGATGCCGCCCTGGTGCTCGCCGTAGAAAGGCTCGACGGCGAGCATCGGGTCGGCGGACATCGCGTGGTGCTTCGCTTCGGCGGCCTGGGCGAGGCCGCTCGTGGGCGCGCCTGCGCCGAGGGTCGCACCGAGCGCGGCGCCGGCTTTCAGGAAGCCGCGACGCGCGGGGCGCGAGGGTTGGTTGGGGGTATCGTCGGAGGACATGATTATTTAGCCAGCACGAGAGTGTTTACGTCGTCTTCGACGTAGTAGAAGCCGTCGCCTGCCGGGGTCAGCGCGATGCCGAACAGGTCGCCGTTGCCCGGAGGCGTCTGCGCCTTGTCGGTATCGATCCAGCGTGCGTACAGCTGCTTTGCAGCGGCCGGGTCGATCTCGACGACCTGGCCGTTCAAGGCATTCGTGACGAGCAGGTGGCCCTGCGGCGTGACGATCATGGCGAGCGGACGGTGCAGCAGGCCGTCGGCGGTGAGCTGGCGGCCCACGCCCGCGCTCGTGTCGCGCGTGAGCGGATCTTCGATCACGTTGATGCGGTTGCCGATCGCGTCGGACACGTAGAGCAGCTTGTTGTCCGCCGAAAGCGCGAGGCCGGTCGGGCCGACGAGGAACACGCCCTTGTCCGCCTGCGCGCCGAAGCCGCTCGCGACCACGGTTTCGTGCTTCAGGACCGGCGCCTGGCCGCTCGGGACGTCGAAGTCGAGGCGCAGCACCGTGGCCTGCTTGAACACGGGCGGATTGCCGTCCGCGCCGCCCACGCCGAAGCCCGCATTGCTCACGAACAGTGTGGCGTGGTCGCCGTTGTCGACCACGGCCATGTTGCCCCACGGGTCATTGATATTGGGACTGCTGATGACCTTGTTGATCTTGCCGCTGCTGTCGAGCACGATCATGCAGCCCGCGCCCTTGGTGCCGGTGGTGCCGTCGTTGCTCGGCGTGCTGCCCACGATGACCCAGCCCGACTTGAGCATCGTCATCGCGGTTGAAAGGCCGACGCCGCCCGGGCACTCCTTGAGATCGCGCGGAATCGTCGCGAACAGCGTCATCTGCTTCGTGTCGGGGTGGTAGTCGACGATCGTGCTGCCGGTGCCCTGCAGGTTGGCCGCATTGTTGAAGTTGTCGACCAGCACGTCGCCTTCTTTCACGGTGCCGGAGGAGACCGGCGCGACGAAGATCGCATACGGGTTCTGGTCGCCGTTGTCGGGCACGGTGTTGATGAGCGTGGTGTGGTGCTTGACGGTCTCGAGCAGGCCCTGCGGTTCGGCGTGAGCGGCGAGCGGCGCGCCGGCGAGCGCCGCCGCGGCGGCAAGCGCGAGCGCGGAGCGGACCGCGTGGGCCGTGCATTGCAGGAGTGTGCGCGTAGCGTGTTTCATACTGAATCTCCGTGCCTCGCGCGGCCGGCGCGCACGCCGGCCGGAACACGCGAGGACTTGGGGTTGAACATGGGGCGGGTGCGCTTTCGTGGGCCTAGAACGTGATGTTGGTCCGCACGCCAATCACGAACGTATTGCGCAGCGGCGCGGTCGGATCCTGCGGATTCTGGCCGGCGCCCGCGTTGAACGTGTATTGCGCGTCGGCCTGGAGAATCCACCACGGCGTGACCTGATACTGATAGGTGGCTTCGAGCGCGGTTTCCTGCGTGCGCACGCCGTAAGGACCGCCGGTGAAGATCTGCTGGTCGAGGTCGAGGTTGTGCACGTTGTTGCCGACCTTGATGTAGGTGGCGGCAAGGCCCACGCTGTCGTTGTCGCGAGCCTTGAACGGCGCCTTCATGACGATGCCGAGGTTGGCCGCGAGGCTCACGAGATTGCGATCGCCGGGCGCGCCCATCACGCGCGCGAATACACCGATGCTGCGCGCTTCGTCCGGGTCGGGACGCCAGATCATCTGGTCGGCCACCGCGTAGATGCTGTAGTTGCCCCGATGCGTCGCCGGAATCCCGGTCGAGGCCGGATTCGCGAGCGACAGGCCGGTGTTGTCGTAACGCTGGTCGTCGAACGGGTTGTTGTTGTACCAGAAGCCAATCTTGTAGGTGCCCGGCAGGCCGTGATTGTCGGCGCTCACGAGTTCGCCTTCGGACGGCTGGTTGATGGCGTACTGCAGTTCGCCGATCCACAACGTGCCGTTGTGCAGATTGAAGTTCGTACCACTAAGGTTGTTTGGATCGTTGCCGAGCGGGTCGCCTGCGAACACGCCGGCGAGCGCGGTGAGCGAAGGCGTGATCTGACCGCGCACGCGCACGCCGAGACCGGCGAGGGGATAGGCCGGGCCGCCCGAGGGCATGTCGTACGAAGGCAGCGCGGGCCAGCCGAACATCGTGTTGATGAAGAGCGCCGCGTACTGGCTCGTGATGAATTCCTGGTCGAGACTCTGCTGACCGATCTTCACGTCGAGGCGCTTGTCGAGGAACGATTGCTGGTACCACAACTCCCAGAGGCGCGTGGTCGGCGTCGCTTCGATGCCGCTCGCGGTATTCAGCGTGCCGAGGTTCGACGTGCTCAGGTTGGTGCCGTGAATCTGCAGGCCGCTCACGTTGAACAGACCGCCCGGAATGCCGAGCGCCTTGCTCGTGTCGACCTGCACGGTCGCCGTCGTGAGGCCGTCGTACGCGCCGCCGGTCTTGAGGCCGCCGCGCAGGTTCGCGAGGTACTCGCTCGTCTCCGTGAGCTGGAAGGTCACGCCGTATTTGCCGAGCCACGGCCGCAGTCCGCCCATGTCGCCGAGCATGGTCTGGCGCGTCCAGAAGCCGGTCCAGAAATTCGACGGCTGCGCCTGGATCGCGAGGTCGGCTTCCGGTGCTTCCGGCGCGGCGTCGGGGGTCGCATTGCTTTGCGCGTGAGCCGCGCCGCAAGCAAACGTCGCGCTGGCAGCGAGCGCTGCGATGGCGCGCAACGCTGGCGCACGCCGGGGCGCCGGACGATGGCGCACCGAACGGCGCGAGCAGGCCGACGAAGTAACGTGGACTGATCGGGTCAATTCCATCGTATTCCTTACTTATTGAAATGTTTGCGTGATGTGTCGCTCTGGCATTTGTTATTCGCAAATCGCTGAATACCCGACATCTCCAGACGGCGCCATCGTACTAACGGAGAATGCGAGCGTCAACAAAAACGAGAATGATTCGCAACTGTTTTACGCTTGCTTTACGCCGGACCACGGGCATCCTTGCGAAGTGCTTTCATTCGCGTATTTGCGCATTACAGGTTGTTAGCTTTGGATGAATAATCAGGGGAATGAAGTCGCTTATCATCATCTATGTGAACCCACGTTTCGCCGCTCAAACTTCAAACAAGCTGGCTCCATGACCGACATTTCCCCAGGCTACGAACTCGATCTCGACGCGTACTTCGCCCGCATCGGCTACGACGGTCCGCGTGTCGCGACCCTCGCCGTGCTGCGCGAACTGCAGTGTCTGCACCCGCTTGCGATTCCTTTCGAGAATCTCGATCCGCTGGCGGGGCGGCGCGTGTCGATCAAGCTGCCGGACATCGTCGCGAAGCTCGTGAAGCAGCGACGCGGCGGCTACTGCTTCGAGCACAACACCTTGCTCGCGCATGTGCTCATGCAACTGGGCTTTACGGTGACGCCGCTCGCCGCACGCGTGCTGTACGGGCGCGAACCCGACGCGCGCACGCCGCGCACGCATATGCTGCTGCGCGTGGAGGCGGAGCGCGATACGTGGCTCGTCGACGGAGGCTTCGGTGCCGCGACGCTGTGTGCGCCGCTCTCATTCTCGACGGAGGCGGAACAGCCGACGCCGCACGAACCGGCGCGGCTCGTGACGTTGTCGGCGAACGAGCGCAAGCTGCAATTGCACGATGGCGAGAAGTGGTTCGATCTCTATCGTTTTGAATTGACGCCCGCCGAGTGGGTCGATTACGAAATGGCGAACTGGTACACGTCGGCGTCGCCCGAGTCGTTCTTCACGTTCAGCCTGATCGCGTGCATTGCACGCGAAGGCGGCCGCGCGATCCTGTTCAACGAGCGTTTTACCGAGCGCGACGCGCAAGGCCAGGTGAGCGAGGAGCGTACGCTCGCAAATGGAGCGGAACTCGCGCAGTGTCTGCGTGAACGCTTCGGCATCGATCTCGCGCGTGGCGAAGAAGCGCAGCGTATCGACGCCGACGCGCTCTATGCGCGCATGACGTCACACAACGCGCAACGGTAGGCGCGAGTCAGCGTCCGACGCGACGCGGCGCCCGCGCGCAAGGAGGGCATCATGACTGAGCTGAAAATGACGAAAGCGCTGATGGCGAAGCTGTTCGTGCAAGTCGTCGTCTGGTTCGGATTGATGGGCGTGCTGTTGTTCGTTTCGGCGGGCACGCTGGCGTGGACGGCGGCGTGGCTGTGGCTCATCGAGTGGGCGTTGTGCGGCGTGTGGATCGGCCTGTGGCTCGGGCGCGAAGATCCTGGCCTGCTGGTCGAGCGGCTCGCGCCGTTCGCGCAACGCACGCAGCAGCTGTGGGACCGTGTGTTCATGCTGTGCGTCTCGGTGGGTTTTTGCGCGTGGCTCTGCCTGATGGGCATCGACGCCGTGCGCATGGGCTGGTCGAGCGTGCCGCTGTGGCTCAGTGTGCTCGGCGCCATCTTCATCTTCGTCGATATCTACGCCACGCGTGCCGTCTTCGCCGCGAACCGCTTTGCGGCGCCCGTGGTGAAGATTCAGAGCGAACGCGGGCATACGGTCAGCGACACCGGCCCGTATGCCTACGTGCGTCATCCGATGTATGGCTTCGCGCTGCTCTTTCTCGTCGGCACGCCGCTCATGCTCGGTTCGTGGTGGGGGCTTGCGTGCGTGCCCTTCATGGTCGTGGGGATCGGCTATCGCGCGGTGCGCGAAGAGCAAACGCTGGCGGAGAGTCTGCCCGGCTACCGCGAGTATCTGGCGCGCGTGCGTTATCGCTTCGTGCCGGGCATCTGGTAGTGCGAGATTAAGTCGTGGACGGCGAAGTCAGGTCTTGCGCGTAACGGCGATAAAGCCAGGCGAGTGCCGTGGTGGTGAGCAGCGCAAACACGATATTGCCGATGCTCTGGCCAATGGCGAGCGCGGTGAGCCACCCCGGTTGCCGCACGATTTCAGGCGTGACGCCCGCGAGGCCCATGCCGATCAGCACGATCAGGCCGCACACCGCAATGGGCAGCGCGGCGACGAAGATGACGCCCAGGAGGCTCCAGAAGTGTCCGCGGCTGTCGCGCCAGGCGGCGCCGAAGGCGATCGGGCTGCCGACTGCGAGCGCCGGAAAGAGCAACGAGAGGCGCACCGCCACGAACATCCAGATCGCGATGACCACCAGAAAGAGGAACGCCGCGCCGCCCTGGTACTGAGGCCGCAGCACGACCCACAGCAAGAGCGCGAATGCGCCGAGCGCGACCGCCAGGATGAGACCGACCGCGAAAATGCGCAGGAACGGCCTGGCTCCGGCCGGCATGAGCGGCGCGCTACGCTCGCCTAGCAGCACGAAGCGCGAAATCTTGAGCGTGAACCACAGGTAGACAAGCGAATTCAGGAGCGAGGCGAGATTGCCGAGCGCAATGAGTCCGGCGGAAGGCGTTGCGCCTTCGGCCGGCACGGGGCGCCCGGCGAGCCCGAACCAGCCGAGCGCGGCGTAGATCACAAACGTCCCCGCAAGGAGAAGCGGCATTTGCACGGCGGCCTGCCAGGCGCTCGCCCATGCGCGCTTGACGCATTCCATGAAGGTCATCTGTTGCATGAGGTTTTCGCCCGGGTGACAGAGAGCCTACAGTCTAACGCGGCGCCGTGAAATCGAGCGCGCTCGTGCGAATCCGCTCGCTGCCATTCACTTCACGGCGAACAGCGTGAGGTTCATGAAGACCTTGAATGCGAACCCGAGCGAGACGGCTGCGCCGACGCCCGCACACCATAGGAGTACGAACCAGAGCCAGCCAGGCAGCGCCCGACGTGCAGTTTTAATGGTAGTGATGGGTGTCGCCATGACGCACCTTGCCTCTAAAGACCCAGTAGCTGAGCATCGTGTACGCGAGGATGATCGGCAGAATGAATGCTGCGCCCGCGAGCGTGAACATCTGGCTCTCGCGCGGCGCCGCCGCTTCCCACAGCGTGAGGCCCTTCGGAATCGCGTACGGCCACAGGCTCACGAGCAGGCCCGCGTAGCCGAGCAGCACGAGTCCGATGGCCGCGATGAAGGGCGTCTTGTGATGGCGTGCATGCACGGCCCAGCGCATCCACGCGGCGCAGGCGAGCACGAGCAGCGGCACCGGCGCGAGACGCCAGAAGAGGCCCGAACGGAACCAGCGTTCGGCGATGGCCGGGTCCTGTAGCGGCGTCCACAGGCTCACGAGCGCGATGAAGCCGAGCAGCATGACCGTGAGCGGCCAGACGAGCTTGCGCAGGCGGCGCTGCAGGTCGCCCTCGGTCTTCGCGACGAGCCAGCAGCAGCCGAGCAGCGCATAGGTCGCGACGAGCCCGAAGCCCGAGAGCAGGCTGAAGGGCGTGAGCCAGCCGAAGGCGTCGCCGGCGAACTGGCCGCCGTCCATCGGAATGCCTTGCAGGAATGCGCCGAGCGCGATGCCCTGGAAGAACGCGGCGCCGGTCGAGCCGCCGATGAACGCGAGGTCCCACAAGTGCTTCGTGCGATTGGCCTTGGCGCGAATCTCGAACGACACGCCGCGGAAGATCAGGCACGCGAGCATGAACACGAGCGGCAGGTAGAGCGCGGAGAGCACGGTCGAGTACACCACGGGGAACACGGCGAAGAGCCCCGCCCCGCCGAGCACGAGCCAGGTCTCGTTGCCGTCCCACACGGGGGCGACCGTGTTCATCATGAGATCGCGCTCTTCCTCGTCGGGAAAGAGCGGGAACACGATGCCGATGCCGAGATCGAAGCCGTCCAGCACCACGTAGAGAAGAACGCCGAGCGCGATGATCGCGGCCCAGATGACGGTGACATCCATTTTCTTGCTAGCCTCGTAACGATGAATGCGGGGAGCCTCAGGCGTCGATCAGCTGATCGGCGGCGGACATGGGGCGGCGCGCGGTCTGGCTCGCAGCGAACGCAGGGTGGGCTACGCGCGGCTCACGTGGCTCATGCGGTGTATGTGGCCTCGAGTCGGGCAGCGCGGGACCTTTGCGCAGAAGCCTGAGCAGGTAGTAAATGCCCGTGCCGAACACGAGGAAGTACACGGCCACGAACGCCATCAGCGAAATGCCCACCTGTTGCGCCGTGAGCGGCGACACCGCCTGTGCCGTGCGCATCACGCCATAGACCACCCAGGGCTGACGGCCGGCTTCTGTCGTCACCCAGCCCGCGAGCAGCGTGATGAAGCCCGTCGGTCCCATGGCGAGCACGAAGCGCTGGAAACCGCGCGATTCGTAGAGCGTGCCGCGGCGGCGCAGCACCCAGCCGGTCACGCCGAGCACAATCATCAGGATGCCTAAGCCGACCATGACGCGGAAGCTCCAGAACAGCAGCGGCGAGTTGGGCCGCTCGTCGGCAGGGAAAGACTTGAGTCCCTTGATCTCGCCGTCCCAGCTATGCGTGAGGATCAGGCTGCCCAGGTGCGGAACGGAAACGGCGTAGTGCGTCGTCTCGGCCTGCATGTCGGGAATGCCGAACAGGTTGAGCGCGGTGCCGCCTTGTTCGGTGTCCCAGATGCCTTCGATCGCGGCGATCTTGGCGGGCTGATATTCGCGCGTGTTCAGGCCGTGTGCGTCGCCGACGAAGGCCTGCACCGGCGCGAGCACGAGCAGCAGGCCGAGCGCCATCGAGAGCATCTTCTTGATGGCGGGGTCGCGCCGCCCCTTGAGCAGATGCCACGCGCCGCTCGCGGCTACCACGAGCGCGGCCACGATGAACGCGGCGATCGCCATGTGCGCGAGACGGTACGGGAAGGACGGATTGAAGATGATCTTGAACCAGTCCACCGGCACGACGTGGCCATCGACGATCTTGAAGCCTTGCGGCGTCTGCATCCAGCTATTCGAGGCGAGGATCCAGAACGTGGAGATGAGCGTGCCGATGGCGACCATCAGCGTCGCGCCGAAGTGGGCGCGCGGGCTCACGCGGTTCCAGCCGAACAGCATGATGCCGAGGAAGCCCGCTTCGAGAAAGAACGCGGTCATGACTTCGTACATCAGCAGCGGTCCGGTGATGGGACCCGCGAACGACGAGAAGCCGGACCAGTTGGTGCCGAATTCGTAGCTCATGACGACGCCGGACACGACGCCCATGCCGAAGGCCACGGCGAAGACCTTCGACCAGAACAGGCAGAGGTCCTTGTAGAACGGTTGGCGCGTTTTGAGCCAGCAGGCTTCGAGCACGGCAATGAAACTCGCGAGGCCGATGGAGAGCGCCGGAAAGACGATGTGAAACGAGACGGTGAAGGCGAACTGCAGCCGGGCCAGGTCGAAGGCGGAAATTGACGTGTGCATGTACGTGCCTGATGCTTGCTTACCGGGAAAAGCGCGGAAGAGACGTCGCACGGCGAGGCAGGGGGCGCTGCGCTTCTCGTGCAATGGACGTAAGCGTAGGGGAACGGCGAAGGTTTTGCTGCGCTGCGACGTGCGCCAGCGTGTCGCAGTCGTCAATATCAATGAGACGAAAACATGCGCTAACGCATTGATACAGATCAATTTAGACTAAACACTCGTTGCGCAGCGAGGATGGGCGAAGAGCGTCGCGCTGCGTCAATACACCGCGCTGCCGCATGGGGTGCGGCAATGTGCCTCCGCGTGCGGGGTCAGGAATCGTGCGGGGGGAGAATTCAGGCGCGCCTGGCGGCACGAGCGGGGCGTGCGTCGCCAGGCGGAAAAGATCAGGAATGCGATGGAAATGGCGGCTTTAGCGCGGATCGCTCCACAGCTTGCCGGCCGTCGCCCAGTTTTCCGGCTTCACGTCGTGAAAGATGATGTCGACGGATTGCGGCTCGACGCCGAGCACCTTGCACGTGGTCTCGGTCAGGGCGGCGGCGAGCTGGCGTTTTTGTTCGACGCTGCGGCCTTCGAACATTTCGATGTGGAATGTCGGCATGCGGGTCTCCTTGAAAAGTGAGCGATACGATGGATTGGGCGCGATCAGTCGCGGTATGACGAATCGATGCGATCGAGCTTGCGCAGCAGCGCGGGCCATTCGAGCACGCCTTCGATCGCGCCGCCGTCGCGCAACTGCTCGGCCGTGCGTTCGGCCACCCCAGGCGGCGGCACGACGAGCGGCACGCCGCCGGCCTGAGCCTGCAGCTGGATTTCGCAGGCCTTGATGAGCGTCGCCATCAGCACGTAGGCTTCGGCCACCGTGCGGCCGGTGGTGAGCGTGCCGTGATTGCGCAGCAGCATGGCCGGGTGAGCGCCGAGATTGGCCGTGAGGCGCGTGCCTTCGGCGGGCGTGAAGGCGAGGCCTTCATAGTCGTGCCAGGCGAGCTGGCCGTAAAAACGCAGCGCGTGCTGCGAGGCGGGCAGGAGGCCGTCGCGCTGGAGCGACACGGCGATGCCCGCCGTATTGTGCAGATGCATCACGCACACGGCGTCGGGCCGCGCGAGATGCACGGCCGCGTGCAGCGCGAAGCCGGTGGCGTTCACGGGATGCTCGCTTGCGCCGACGATGCGGCCTTCGGTGTCGATCTTCACGAGATTCGAGGCGCGCACTTCGTCGAAGGCGAGGCCGAACGGGTTGATGAGGAAGCGGCCCGCCTCGTCCGGCACAGCGGCGGAGACGTGCGTGTAGATGAGGTCGTCCCAGCCGTTGAGTGCGATGAGGCGGTAGGCGGCGGCGAGATCGACGCGCAGTTGCTGCTCGGCGGCGGAGCGCGGCGCGGTCTCGGCGCAGGTGCTCGTCGGGCGATGGGCGAAAGACATGGCGATTCCTTCAGCGGACGATGGACTCTTCAGACGGCATGGATGACGCAGGGCGCAGGCGTCGCGCCGCCGCGTGCACGCTCCAGCTTGCCAGCACGAACGGCGCCGTCAGCGCGGGCAGTCCGCAGCGCGCGGCGGCCAGATGCAGGGCCGCGGCGAGCATGGTCGCACAGATCGCGGCGCGTGTGCCGAGCGCGCAGACCGCGAGCGCGGCAAGCGCGCCGTTGAAGCCCGCGAGGCCCGCGCCGAAGGCGTCCGGGCTCGCACCGCATGCGAGTTCGAGCGCGCTCGCGAGCGCCGCGCCGCCGAATGCATAGGCGGCTGCGCGCGGCGACGACCAGGCGAGGCCCGCGAGCACGCATAGGCCCGCCGCCGCGCCCGAGGCAAAGGTGGTCTGCGCGAGGCCGCTCAGCACGCCGGCGGCGGCGTGTGCGGCAGCAGCGAGCGGTGTGCCGTGCGGGGCCAGCGGGGCTGCGGCGATTGCGCTGGCGACGGGAGCGCTGCCCGGGTGCAGCGGCAGCCAGATCCAGGTCGCGGTGAGGCAGGGCACGGAATACAGGCCGAGCCGGGCGCGAGCGAGGCGGCGGTCCAACGGCCCGGCGATCCACGCACTCGCGCCGCCTGCGATGAGGGCAAGCGCGGCCGCCGTGCCGGCATCGCCGACGAAGGTGAACGCCGCGAGCGCGGCGAGCGCGCCGTTGTAGCCGGCGAGGCCGTCGCGGATCGCCGCGTCTGCGTGGCCTGCCACGACCGCGCAGACGTTGGCCGCCGCGGCGCCGAGCAGGGCGGCGCAAGCCAGCCGCCAGTCGGTGAGCGCGAGCGCCGCGAGCAGGCACGCGCCCGTTCCCGCGTGCGCCTGCAGCACGATCTGGCCGAGGCTGCGCAAAGGCGCGCCGACGGCGGTGTCGGTGGTACGGGCAGTGGCGCCGGAAGCGGCGGAAAATCGGGCGGACATGGCGAAGGCGTGGCGGGCGGGTACGGGCCGGTGCGGCCCGCATGCGAGGCGCACGGCCGGCCAGATTGCGAGCATAGGCGATGCAGACCGCCTCGCGCATGCGCGTGCGTTGATAGTCGCTATTCGTCGCCGCGTTACGATATGCGCAAGGCAGTTATCGAGGTCATCCAGAGACAGCTTTGCATGGGACCAGAGTAAGTGCTAAAGCACTAACTCTGGTCGACAGCTTTGCATGGGAGGCGAACGATGCGTGAAGTGCGTTGGGCATCCGAGACGGGCGAGGGTATCGAGCATCTGGCGTTCGATGCGCATTGCGGCCCGAAATTCGGCGAAAAAGGCGACACGATCCGCGCGGAAAGCGTGGTCATCGGCGAACGCTACGGCAAGTCCTATGGCCTGTGCTATGCCATCGAGTGCGATGCGCACTGGCGCGTGCGCTGGGCGGCGTTTCGCGTGATGGGCGGCGGCTCGCTCGTGCTCCACAGCGACGGCAAGGGCCACTGGACCGACGGCGAGGGGCGCGCACTGGAGGCGCTCGACGGCTGCATCGACATCGACATCGCCGCGACGCCGTACACGAACACGCTGCCGATCCGGCGTCTGGGCCTCGCGCGCGGCGAGCGCCAGCCGATCCGCGTGGCGTACATCGCCGCGCCCGAGCTGGAGCCCAAGCCCGTCGAGCAAGCCTACGTGTGCATCGAGCGCGATCGCGAGTATCGCTACGAGGGCATCTTTCGCGACTTCACGGCGAACCTGCGCGTGGACGAAGACGGGCTCGTGATCGACTATCCCACGCTGTTCCGGCGCCTTCCGCTGCCGGACTGATGGCACGCGGCGACAAGGCGCTTACGCCGCGCCGCCCGCGCTCTTGCCGAACAGCAGCTGCTCGACCAGCGTGTTGTCGATGGTTTCGTTGTTGAGCGTGCGCGCGAGCAGCTCGCCCGCGAGCAGTTGCGGCGAGAACACCATGTCCGGCTGCAACAGACGCAGCCGCTGCAGGTTGCGGCTGTCGTTGACGAGCGCCACGGTGCGCACCTTCGGTGCGATCTCCTTGATGGCGAGAATCACGAAGGCGTTCTCGGCGTCGTCCGAGCGCAGCGCGAGCGCGGCGAGCGCGGTCTCGGCGCCCGCGTTGTGCAGGGTCGCGGTGTCGCTCGCATCGCCGACGATGAGATCGGCCTCCGGGGGATAGTTGTGCGGAATGTTCGGCGCGACGATCACGGTCGCCGCGTAGCCGCGCTTGAGGAGCCCCGCGTACACGCTA
The DNA here is from genome assembly GCF_040965695.1 of Paraburkholderia sp. BR10937. Lineage (NCBI taxonomy): Bacteria > Pseudomonadati > Pseudomonadota > Betaproteobacteria > Burkholderiales > Burkholderiaceae > Paraburkholderia > Paraburkholderia sp. BR10937. The sequence goes on along the minus strand of NZ_JBFRCL010000058.1, from coordinate 8,424 downwards.
TGTGCGAGCGGCGACGCACCGACGATCAGATAGTGGTTCTTGCGGGTCACGTTGGAAATGCCTCCCTTCACGATGCGTTTCAAATGGCCGCCGATCACGGGCCCGATTACGGCGCTGATCGACGTCGCGAACACGGTGATGCCGAGCACGATGATCGAGGCCGTGAACAGCCGCGCAGTGTCCGAGCGCGGCACGATATCGCCGTAGCCGACCGTGGACATCGACACGATCGAGAAGTAGAACGCCGTGACGAGGTTGCGGATAGGCGGGTCGAAGTCGTCGCCGAGATACAGCGAGCCGAACACCGCGTAGACGACCAACGAGCCAATGCTCAAGAATGCGAACAGCGAGCCCGCGGCGACGCTCGCGCGATCGAAATGGCGCCAGTAGTAGATCAGCGAGCAGGCGAGGGCGAGCGAGAAGCCGGCGAGCGCGTTACTGCGATAGTCGCCCCACAGGCAGATGCTGGCCGCGCCGGCGAGCAGCACCAGTGAAAGCACCCACGCCACGCGCGCCCGTAGCGCGATGCCGAACGACATCATTGTGAGGCCGGTCGCAACGAGCGCCTGGGGCAGCGCGAGCACGCCGAACGCGTTGATGAGCGTGATCCAGTCGTCGAACCAGTTGCCGCGCGCGTGTTCGAGCGCTTTCTGCGCGACCGGGCGCACCAGCAGCAGGCCGTCGAGCACCAGCAGCACGGCCAGGTAGCCGTGCGGCACGAGCCCTCTGGCGTAGCCGCGCAGGCGGCGCGCGTACGCGCTCATTGCTGCGCGTGTTGCGTCGGTTGTGTCGGTTGCTCAGGCTCCGCCGGTTGCGTCTGCACGATGTGCAGCTCGCGCGTGCGCAGGGGCAGCGAGCAGTTCGCGTCATTGAGCACCTGGCGCACCTTGCGCGACAGCTCCCAGCGCATTTCCCAGAAGGTGTCGATGTTCGACCACACGCGCACGTTGAGCACGGCGGTGCTGTCGTCGAAACGCGTCACCATGACTTGCGGCGCGGGCGAGGCCAGCACGCGCGGATCGGCGGCGGCGAGCGTGCGCAGCGCGTCGATGGCGCGGTTCACGTCGTCGCGCACCGACACTTCCACTTCGAGGTCGAGCCGGCGCGTGGGATTGCGGCTGTAGTTGCGGATCGAATTGCTCCACAGCGCGCTGTTCGGCACGTACTCGCAGATGCCGTCCGGTTTCGTGAGGCGCGTGGTGAAGAGGTTCACTTCCTCGACGGTGCCCGCGACGCTGGCGCCGGCGCTGCCGTCGATATAGTCACCCACCTTGAACGGCCGCAGCAGCAACAGCATGATGCCGGCCGCGATATTTTGCAGCGTGCCTTGCAGCGCGAGACCGATGGCGAGACCGGCCGCGCCGAGCACCGCGACGATGCTGGCGGTCTGGATGCCGATTTGCGAGAGCGCGCCGATCACGGCGACGAGGCGCACGCCCCACACGGCGGTGTCGCGCACGATGGGGCGCAGCGTGGGGTCGATGCCGCCGCCTCGCCGCTTGATCCAGTTGCCCACGCGGCGGGAGAGCCACCAACCGAACCAGAGGATCGCGAAGGCCGCGCACAAGCGCAGCGCGAGCGCGGAGAGCGCGTCCCACAGGAAGCCCCAGTTGGACGGGTGCAGGTGTTCGAGGAGGGGTTGCATGGCGAATCAGTCCTTGTCTGCGGAGCCCTGGGTCCGGCTCCGTTGCGAAAGGACGTATTGTACGAGCGGCGTTTCGCTTGCGGCGTGCGTGTGGCGTGCCGCCATGCCGTTGAGCGTCGCGCGTCAGCCCTTGGGCGGCGTATCCGCGCCCGGCCCGAGCGTGCGTTGCATGAGCGCGGTGTCGCGCCACTCGCCGTGCTTGAAGCCGACGCCGCGCAGCGTGCCGGTCAGTGAGAAGCCCAGGCGCTCGTGCAGTTTGAGCGAGCCGCCGCGGGGATCGGCGACCACGGCGATCATCTGCCGCCACGGGCCTGCCTCGCAGCGCTCGATCAGCGCGTTGAGCAGCGTGTGGCCGAGTCCGCGGCCGCGAAACGCCTCGTCGACATAGATCGAATCTTCAACCGTGAAGCGGTATGCGGGACGCGGCCGGTAGGGCGTGGCGTAGCAGTAGCCCGCCACGCGGCCGTCGATCTCGGCGACGAGCCAGGGCAGGCCGTGTTCGCGCACGGCGGCGTGGCGGCGCAGGAGTTCGTCGAGCGTGGGCGGCGTCTCCTCGAATGACGCCGTGCCGTGCAGCACGTGGTGTGCGTAGATCGCAGTGATGGCGGGAAAGTCGTCGGCGGTGGCGTCGCGCACGTGCGGGTCGGAATGTGGGTTCATCGGTTGGAGCGAGCGCGAAGGCAAAGGAGAAGGAGGTTTGCGTTCCTCACTATGCCTTGCGCGGGCGCGCTTTTGAAGCGCGCCAAAAAAGCCCGGTCTAGACGCGCTGCGCGCCCGCGCGATTCGCGACAGCGGAAGCACCGCCCGCGCGCCCGAAGCGCCGCGCGCCGGCCACGCACGCGATCACCACGGCGGTGACGGCGATCATCGCGGGCGGCACGGCTTCGTGCAGTAGCAGTGCCGCGAGCACGAAGCCGAAGAACGGCTGCAGCAGCTGCAACTGCCCGACGCCCGCAATGCCGCCGAGCGCGAGCCCGCGATACCAGAACACAAAGCCGATCAGCATGCTGAAGATCGACACATAGGCGAACCCCCACCACGAGGCCGCGCCCACCGCGGCGAACGAGGCGGGTCGCAGCCACCACGCAAGCGGCGCCATCGCGGGCAGCGAGATCACGAGCGCCCAGCAGATCACCTGCCAGCCGCCCAGGCGCCGCGAGAGCCGCGCGCCTTCCGCATAGCCGAGCCCGCACACGACGATCGCGCCGAGCATGAGCGCGTCGCCGAGCGGCGAGGCGTCGATGCCGTGGCGCAGCGCGAACGCCACCACGACGGCGCTGCCCACCGCGGAAAAGAGCCAGAAGGCCGGCTGCGGACGCTCGCCCGCACGCAGGACGCCGAACACGGCCGTGGCGAGCGGCAGCAGGCCGACGAACACGATGGCGTGCGCCGAACTCACGTGCTGGAGCGCGAGCGCCGTGAGGAGCGGAAACCCCACCACCACGCCGAGCGCGACGATGACGAGCGGCCAGACTTCGGCGCGCGCGGGTCGCGCAGCGCGCAGCCCAAGCAGCAGCAGCACGCTGAGCACGCCCGCGATGCTCGCCCGCGCGACGGTGAGGAACACGGGGTCGAGGCCGAGCACGGCGAGCCGCGTGGCGGGCAGCGAGCCGCTGAAGATGAGCACGCCTGCGAGGCCGCAGAGCCAGCCGTCGGTGGTGGGGTCGAGCGTTTTGCGCATGGGCTTGGGCAAGAGGAAACAGCGGTGATCGATCCGCTGATGATGCGCGCCGCGCCGCGCGAAGGTAAGCTACAGATCAGTACAATTTGTTCAAACTGTATTGAACACGGAGCAGTACAGATGAAAGACAGAGCGAGGACGCAAGCCTTGCCCATGACGCGCGTCGAGCAGGTGATGCAGGCGCTGCGCGAGCGCATCGCCGCGCGGGCCCTGGCTGCGGGCGCGCGCGTGCCGTCCATCCGGGCGATGAGCGGGCAGCTTGGCGTGTCGAATTCGACGGTGGTGGAGGCCTACGAGCGCCTCGTCGCCGAAGGCGTGCTCGTTGCGCGGCGCGGCGCCGGATTTTTCGTGGCCGGGCACGCGCCGCCGCTCGCGCTCGCCGCGCTCGGGCCGCAGCTCGACCGCGAGATCGATCCGCTCTGGCTCACGCGCCAGTCGCTGCAGACCGAGGCCGACGCGCTGCGGCCCGGCTGCGGCTGGCTGCCCGCCTCGTGGCTGCCGCAGGACGCCGTGCGGCGCGCGCTGCGCGCCCTCGCACGCGACCCGCGCGCGCCGCTCACCGATTACGCGTCGCCGCTCGGCCTGCCGGCGCTGCGCCAGCAGCTGGCATGGCGGCTCGGCCAGCACGGCGTGGAGGCCGCGCCGGAGCAGATCGTGCTGACCGACGGCGGCACCCAGGCGCTCGACCTGCTGTGCCGCTTTCTGCTGGAGCCGGGCGACACCGTGCTCGTGGACGATCCGTGCTACTTCAATTTCCAGGCGCTGCTGCGCGCGCACCGGGTGCGCGTGGTCGGCGTGCCGTACACGCCGACGGGTCCGGATCTCGCCGCGTTCGAGCGCGCGCTGGCCGAATCGCGCCCGCGCCTCTATGTGACGAACTCGGCGGTCCACAACCCCACGGGCGCGACGCTTGCGCCCGCCGTCGCGCATCGCCTGCTCAAGCTCGCGGAGGAACACGACCTCCTGATCGTCGAGGACGACATCTTCGCCGACTTCGAAATCGAGCCCGCGCCTCGCCTCGCGGCCTTCGACGGGCTCGCGCGCGTCGTGACGATCGGCAGCTTTTCGAAGACGATGTCGGCGGCGGCGCGCTGTGGTTTCATCGCGGCACGCGCCGACTGGATCGAGCCGCTCGTGGATCTCAAGCTCGCGGTCTCGTTCGGCAATGGGGAGATGGTGGCGGAACTCGTGCACCGTCTCCTCGTGGACGGCACCTATCGGCGGCACCTGGATGGCTTGCGCGCGAAGCTCGCCGACGCCATGGGCGAGACGCTGCGGCGGCTCGCGGCGCTGGGCCTGAGCGCATGGACGCGGCCGCAGGCGGGACTATTCGTCTGGGCGCAGTTGCCGGATGGACTCGACGCCGCGCAGATCGCGCGCGAGGCGCTGGTGGAAGGGGTGGTGCTCGCGCCGGGCAACGTGTTCAGCGTGTCGCGCAGCGCGGGCGATTTTCTGCGCTTCAATGTTTCGCAGTGCAATCGTCCGAAGGTCTACGAAACTTTGCAGCGTGCGATGGAGCGGGTGGCGCAGCCCGCATGAAGGGGCCGCGCCCATGCATCACGGTTCGTGACGCAGATAGCCTTCCTTCGACGGATCGCGCATGCGCCACGAGACGATCAGCGAAATTGCGCACAGCGCGGTCACGTACCAGTAGAACGTGGACTCGCTGCCTGCCGACTTGAACCACAGCGCGACGTATTCGGCCGAGCCGCCGAACAGCGCGTTGGCGACCGCGTACGAAAGGCCCACGCCCATCGCGCGCACTTCGGGCGGGAACATCTCGGCCTTGATGAGGCCGCTGATCGAGGTGTAGAAGCTGACGATGGCCAGCGCCACCGTGATCAGCGCGAACGCGGCCGCCGGGCTCGACACGTCCTTGAGCGCATGCATGAGCGGCACCGTGCCGATCACCGCGAATGTGCCGAACAGGATCATCGACGTGCGCCGGCCGATCTTGTCGGACAGCGCGCCGAACACCGGCTGCATCAGCATGTAGACGAAGAGCGCGCAGGTCATCACGTTGCTGGCGGTTTTCGCGTGCATGCCGGCCGTATTGACGAGGTACTTCTGCATGTAGGTCGTGAACGTGTAGAAGATCAGCGAGCCGCCTGCCGTGAAGCCCACCACTGTGAGGAACGCGCCCTTGTGCTGCCACACGCCGCGAATCGTGCCCGCGTCGCGTTTGTGGCGCGACTCGCTCGTCGAGGTTTCGTCGAGCGATTTGCGCAGATAGAGCGAGATCAGCGCGGCGAATGCACCGACCACGAACGGGATGCGCCATCCCCAGGCCTTCAGTTCTTCGGTGGAAAGCGTCTGCTGCAGGACCACGAGCACGAGCAGCGCGCAGAGCTGGCCGCCGATCAGCGTGACGTACTGGAACGACGCGAAGAAGCCGCGCCGGCCCTTGAGTGCGACCTCGCTCATGTAGGTCGCGCTCGTGCCGTACTCGCCGCCCACCGACAGCCCCTGGAAGAGCCGCGCAACGAGGAGCAGGAACGGGGCGAACGCGCCGATCTGCGCGTAGGTGGGCAGCATGGCGATCACGAGCGAGCCGCCGCACATCATGAGCACCGAGATCATCATCGCGGTGCGGCGGCCGTGGCGGTCGGCGATGCGGCCGAACAGCCAGCCGCCGATGGGGCGCATGAGGAAGCCCGCGGCGAACACGCCGGCGGTGTTGAGCAGCTGCGTGGTGGTGTTGCCGCTCGGGAAGAACGCGGGCGCGAAATACAGCGCGCAGAACGAGTAGATATAGAAGTCGAACCACTCGACGAGATTGCCCGACGAGGCACCGACGATGGCGAATACGCGTCGCCTCGTGTCTTGCGCGGATAGCGTGGTTGGGGCGGTCTGGACGTCCATGGGCGGGTCTTCTCCTGGTTGTGTGTTTTGTGGCGAGCGGCCGTCATGCGGCCGTCGCAAGAGTTGAAACGCGCGCCGCCGGGTCCCGGCGCGCGATGCCCGCGATTTTAGCTAACTGTAATTGAATGTGTGGAAAATGTAATGACTGCGCGAACGGGCCCTAATAGGCCCACGTAATGCCGGTTCGCGAGGCACAAAAAAGCCAGCGGGGAGCCGCTGGCTGGAAGGGAAAAAGCGGGCGAACCGCGTTCAATGCTGCTTGCGCAGCGGCACGTCGCGCAGGAGCCACGACAGCGCGAACGAAAACACCACCACGACCGCAGCCGAGAGATAAACCGTGTGCAGCGCGCCGGCGAACGCGTCGAGGTACTGCGCGTGCAGCGTGGGCGGCAGATGGTGGATCACATCGGGCGTGAGCGGCTGCGGCAGTTCCACGTCGGCGGTGAGCACTTTTTCGAGCCGCGCGTGCAGCCCATGCGAGAACACGGCGCCGAACGCGGCCACGCCCACCGAGCCGCCGATCGAGCGGAACAGCGTCGCGCCCGACGTGGCCACGCCCATGTGGCGAAAATCCACGGCGTTCTGCACGGCGAGAATCAGCACCTGCATCACCATCCCGAGGCCGCAGCCGAGCAGGCCCATATAGAGATACATGAGGTGAATCGGCGTATCGATCTGCAGGCGCGCGAGCAGCATCATCGCCACGGCCACGAGCGCCGTGCCCACGATCGGGAACATACGGTACTTGCCGATCTTGCTGATGATGCGGCCCGTGATGATCGACATCACGAGCACGCCGCCCATCATCGGCAGCATCTGCATGCCGGCCTGCGAAGGCGTCGAGCCCTTCACCACCTGCAGATACAGCGGGAGGAAGGTGACCGAGCCGAACAGCGAGACGCCCACGATGAAGCCGATCAGGCTCGCGAGCACGAAGGTGCGCTCGCGAAAGAGTTCGAGCGGCATGATGGGTTCGGCGGCGTGCTTTTCCTCGTGGATGAAGCCTGCCACGGCGACGATGCCGAGCAGCAGCGTGAGCCAGAGCGTGGGCGACGTCCACGGCAGCAGCGAGCCGCCCTCGCTCGTGAAGAGGATCAGGCAGGTGAGGGCGGCGGCGAGCCAGCCCGCGCCCATGTAGTCGATCACGTGCTTCACGTGCGCGGCGCGCGGCTTGAACACCGCGCCGATCACCAAGAGCGCGATCGCGCCGAGCGGCAGGTTGATGTAGAAAATCCAGCGCCACGACAGATGCTCGACGAGAAAGCCGCCGAGCAGCGGCCCGATCACGGTGGCGATGCCGAATACGCCGCCGAACATGCCCTGATACTTGCCGCGTTGCGCGGGCGGGATCACGTCGCCGATGGCGGCCATCGTCACGACCATCAGGCCGCCGCCGCCGATGCCCTGCAGGGCGCGCAGCACGATGAGCTGTTCCATGTTCTGCGCCACGCCGCAAAGCGCCGAGCCGATCAGGAAGATCACGATGGCGGCCTGCAGCACGATCTTGCGCCCGAACAGGTCGCCGAACTTGCCGTAGAGCGGCACGACGATCGTCGAGGTGAGCAGGTAGGCCGTGACGACCCATGAGAGCCGGTCGAGCCCGCCCAGCTCGCCGACGATGGTGGGCAGCGCCGTCGAGACAATGGTCTGGTCGAGCGCGGCCAGCAGCATGACGAGCAGGAGCGCCGGAAACAGCAGCCGGATGGGCGGGTGGCCGCCCGCATCGGCAGCTGCCGGGCCCGACGCCAGCACCGCTGCATTCGCGTGAGCGCCGACCCCCGCCGTAGCGGGCACAGGGTGTTTCGTGCTGGGTTTCATCGTGTGCGTCTGTCTTGAAATTAATTAATTTGGAGGTTAATATTAGGCCAATTATTCCAGTTGGTCAAAATTCATTTCGTTACCCGATAAAACGCCTATGAAAGTGCCAGAACCCACCCTCGACACCGCAGGCGGCACGCCAGGCCGGCCCGCCGCGCGCCGTCCCGGCCGGCCCAGCGGCGGCGTGGGCGGGGCGGAGCAACGCTTGCGTCTGATCGACGCGGCGCTCGCGTTGTTCGCGCGCCAGGGCATCCTCGACACCTCGCTTGCCGCCATCGCCCGCGAGGCAGGTGTCAAAGCCATTTTCAGATGTCGGGGTCCCGGCTAAATACAGATGTCGGGGTTGAGGTTGGTTCTGGGTGTGGTTGTTTTGTAGTCCTTTATATCTATCTGGAGGGGGTTTTTAGCACCGAGCCTC
>NZ_JBFRCL010000057.1:0-58615 GCF_040965695.1 Paraburkholderia sp. BR10937 | reverse complement strand
GTCGGCCCTTGCGGTTCGATGGTCGCGCATTCCGTGTGTCCAAAGTAGTCCCCACCACTTGAAGTAACGGACATCACTTTGGACACCGGCTTCAACTCTGTCCATGCGGCCACGAAATGACGCTTACCGCCCAGCAAGCCGCCTCCCTGACGCGCCTGGTTTCGTAGATGGCCTGGTAGCCACCGTACGCGTCGGCTTGCAGCGTACCGTTGAACGACTCGAGGTGCTGCTGTGGATGGATGCCCTTGCGATCCGGCGTATAGGCGAACCACACCGCCGGCGGCGTCACGTCGGCCGATGCACGATCATCGCGCACGTACACCCACAGGCGACCGGTCTTCGTCTTGCCGTTCCCCGGTGCAAGCACTGGAACCGGCGTGTCGTCGGCGTGCAGTTTCGTCGCTGACATCACGTGACGACGCAGTGTTTCAACGAGCGGCTGCAGCAACGTCGCCGCGTGACCGACCCACTTCGCAAGCAGCGAGCGATCAAGCTCGACGCCTTCTCTCGCGTACATGACCGACTGCCGGTAAAGCGGCACGTGGTCTGCGAACTTCGAGACGAGCACGTGTGCCAGCAGCCCTGGGCCGGCGAGACCGCGTTCGATGGGACGACTCGGTGCAGGCGCCTGAGCGATGTGGTCGCAACACACGCACGCAAACTTCGGGCGCACATGACGGATGACCCGGAAGCTGGCCGGCACGTACTCAAGCTGTTCGGCGACGTCTTCGCCCAGCGGCTTCATCTCGCCGCCACACTCCGCGCACCTCCCGGCAGATTCGGGCAAGTGCGTCCGGATCTCGCGCGGCAGATGTTCAGGCAGTGGCTTGCGCGGCGCCTGTTCCACAGCGGTGCGCGGCGTCTTCTGGATTTCGACCGGCGCCGCGCCTTCGTCGGCCTCAAGCTCTTCGAGGCGCAGCTCGAGTTGCTCGATCTGATGGTCCAGTTTCTCCGACTTGCGACCGAACTGCATACGGCGCAGCTTGGCAATGAGCAGCTTCAGGTGTTCGACTTCGGCGACGCGCGAAGCCAGCGCGGCTTGTTGCGAGTCGACCAGTTCTTGAAGCTTGAGCATTTGCGCGTCGCGCTCGCGCAGCGCCGCCTCCTGGCTGAGCAGCATGGCCTTCAGCGTTTCGACATCGTCGGGAAGTGGGCTCGCGCGCGTCATGCAGGCAGTTTACGCGCCGGCAGCGACGTTTACAACGCTGAGGTCGGTCGAGCCGTTCTCGCCGGTTGCCGCCAGTCGATGCCTTCCAGCAGCATTGATAGTTGTGCCGGGCTCAGGCAAATGACGCCACCATCGGCTTGAGGCCATACGAAGCGCCCCTTCTCGAGTCGCTTCATCAGCAGGCACATGCCATCGCCGCTCCACCACAGCACCTTGAGCAGGTCGCCACGTTTGCCGCGAAACACGAAGAGGTGTCCGCAGAATGGATCGCGTTCAAGCACCGTCTGCACCTTGGCGGCGAGACTGTTGAATCCGGCCCGCATGTCGGTCACGCCGGCAGCCAGCCACACACGCGTGCCGACTGGAAGACCAATCACGTCTCGGCCTCGGCAGCGGCACGCAACGTACGTAACACGACACGCAGCGTGGCTGCGTCGGGCGTGCCCTCGATACGCACGCGTGCGATGCCGACGCAAATCTCAATCACTCCCGCGACGACCGGCTGTGCCTTGTTCTGCGACTGAACGGGCAATGCAGCCGCCGCGCTCTCAATCGTGCGTTCCTCGTGAGTCACTTCAACCGGCAACAGTGTCGGCGGCTCATACTGCCCAGCCTGATAGGCTCGGCGCCATTTGAACAAAAGATTCGTATTGAGCCCGTGTTCCAGAGCGAGTCGTGCGACCGAGACACCCGGTTCACATGCCAGCTTTGCGAGTTCTCGCCGAAACCCAATGGGGTGGTTGGGGGTGCCTTTACGCGTCCGTCTTGCCGCTGTCGCTATCTCAGGTGACAAAGTAGTCTCCACCACTCGTTTGGTGGGGCCTACTTTGTCCACTTTGGCGCCATCGGTCTAGACGGTGCTCAAGCAACGCTTACGTCGCACCACGCCGTTCTCCGTGCGCTTTCTCGGCCGTCGCGTCTACGTTGCCGCAATCATGGTCGTCGTCAGTGCCACGCGCGCCAGTGCCGGCACTGCTGCCGCGATGCATCAGCTCGGCGAGCTGGGCGTGCCGCGCGCAACGATCGCGCAATGGCGGCGCTGGTGGCAGACCGACTTCGTCAGCACGCCGTTCTGAACGCTTGGGCGGGCGGCGTTCGTGCCGCCCGTCGAGACCGTGCAGGCGCCGGCGAGCCTGCTCGAGCGCTTCGCTGCGGCGTTACAGCCTGACCCGATGCTGTGCTGGCTCTCGCCGCTCACCCGCAGCAGCGCCATGAGCACCGTGCATGAGGGACGGTAGCCGCCCGCAGAACTTCTCGCTCGCCCTCTCCGAACAGCGCTTGTAGTCTCGCCTCTCCCCTGAATCGCGGCGCGGTGCGCCGCATCTTTGGAGAACGCATGACTGAACTTCACGATCTACCCGTGCGGGATCGTTGGGCGCGCTTGCGCTTTGCGATCGTCGGCCCCTTGCTTGCAGCACCGCCCGAGTCGGGGCAGTTGCGCGAACTCATCACCGCGCTGGCCGCCAGACGCTGGCGTCATCCCGTCACTGGCGACGATATCCAGTTCGGCCGCTCGACCATCGAACGGTGGTTCTATCAGGCCCGCAAGGCGCCACACGACCCGGTGGCGAAACTGCGCAAGCGCAAGCGCCCAAGTGGCGCCGGCGCAAACCTGTCGCCTCAGACGGTACAGGCGATCCGCACGCAGTACCGCGACCATCCCGGCTGGACCTGCCAGTTGCACTTCGACAACCTCAAGGTCATGCTCGGTGCGGCGAACCTGCCGTCGTACACGACCGTGCGCCGTTACATGCGTGCGCAGGGCCTGTTCCGGGAACGCCAGCCCCGGCACACGGGCGCCGGCGCGATGCTCGCGCGCGATCGCCTCGAGAAGCTCGAGGTCCGCAGCTTCGAGGTCGAGCACGTCAACGCGCTCTGGCATCTCGACTTCCATCACGGATCGCGCAAGCTGCTCATCCATGACGGCCAGTGGATCACGCCGATGCTGCTGTGCGTGATCGATGACCGCTCGCGCGTCGTCTGTCACGCGCAATGGTTTCTCGATGAGACTGCGCGCAGGCCTGATCCACGGACTCGCCCAGGCGTTCCAGCGCCGTGGGCTGCCGCGCGCTGATGACCGACAACGGTGCGGCAATGCTGCCGAGGAGACGACTGCCGGGCTGCTCGCGCTCGGCGTGCTGCATCAGACGACGCTGCCATATTCTCCGTATCAGAACGCGAAGCAGGAGACGTTCTGGGCGCGTATCGAGGGGCGCGTGATGGCCATGCTCGAAGGCGAGACCAATCTCACGCTCGAACTGCTCAACCAGGCCATCCACGCCTGGATCGAGCGCGAGTACCATCACGCGCATCATTCCGAGATCGGCGGCACGCCGCTCAAGCGCTACCTGGCCGGTCCCGACGTGCGGCGCGAGTGTCCCTCCAGCGATGCACTACGGGCCGCGTTTCGCATTGACGTGACACGAACCCAGCGGCGTTCGGACGGCACCGTGAGCCTGGCCGGCACGCGCTTTGAGATCCCCTTGGCTTACCGGCACCTGCAGCGCGTACGCCTGCGTTACGCGGGCTGGGACCTGAGTCGCGTCGATCTCATCGACGCCAACAGCGACGTCGTGCTGTGCCCGCTGTGACCATTGGACAAGGTCGCCAATGCCGACGGCCAGCGCCGTCGCATTGATGCCGTCATTGTCGAGCTGCCACCGGCCACTGCGCCCGGCATCGCACCGCTGCTGCGCCAGATGCTGGCCGAACATGCGGCAACCGGGCTGCCGCCGGCCTGGATTCCCGCTGACTGGCAGGAGGGCGCATGAGCCAACGCCTGCAAGCCCTCTACGGCCTGAAGTGGAACCCGTTCTCGCCGGAGCCGCCGCTCGAAGCGCTGTACGTGCCGCCCCGCGTCGAGAACTTCTGCTGGCGCATCGAGAACGCGCTCGTGCGCGAAGGCGGCTTCGCGATGATCCACGGCGAGCCCGGCACCGGTAAGAGCGTCATCATGCGCGTGCTGGCCGAGAAGCTCGAGCGGCTCACCGAGCTGATGGTCGTCTCGATCAATCACCCGCAAAGCAGTCTCGCCGACTTCTATCGCGAGATGGGCGACATCTTCAATCTGGAGTTCAAGGCACACAACCGCTGGGGCGGATTCCGGTCGCTGCGCGAGCGGTGGCTATCACATCTGCAGAGCACGCGCCGACGTCCGATCCTGTTGATTGACGAGGCCCAGGAGATGAGCGCGGGCGTACTCAACGAACTGAGGCTCATGGCCAGCGCTCGCTTCGATTCGCAGCCGCTGCTGTGCGTGGTGATCGCCGGCGATACGCGCTTGACCGACAAGCTGCGGCGCGACGAACTGCTGCCGCTGGGCAGCCGCATCCGATCTCGCCTGGCGACCGAGAAGGCCACGGTGGATGACCTGCTGGCCTGCCTCGATCATCTGCTCGCGAGCGCTGGCGCCCCACAGCTGATGACGCCGCCGCTGCGCCACACACTGTGCGAACACGCGCTGGGCAACTACCGCGTGCTCACCACGCCTGCCAACGATCTGCTCGCCACCGCCGCGCAGCGGGAATTGACCGAACTCGACGAGAAGCTGTACTTCGAGGTCTTTGCCCCGTCACCGCCATCCTCGCGCCGAACGCCCGCACGTCAACCCAATGGAGCAAGATGACATGTCCCGTAAAACATCACCTCACAAACCCGATGCGGCCCGACGCCTGCCGTTGCCCGAACTCTCCGACGAGGCCGCCTACATGATGCAGTTCTTCATCGAAGACTTCTATCTCTGGTTCAGCCGCGCCTACGCTACCCAGATCCGGCGCTACCGCAAGCCTTGGTACCGCGGTCCGACGCAACCGCCGCATCAGGTCGTCGACGAGCCGTTCTGAAACAACAACGGGGGCTTCATCGCCCCCGTTTTACTTCGTCCCTTGGACATCACATTTAGCTTGCCCATTGCCCCATCGATTTACGTGCTTACGCTCACTGGTTCTGCGCAGTTTGTTGTTCGTAGGCTGACACGGCGGCGGCTATGCCAGCAGGTCAGCCCTTGGCGTTGCAGGCTGCGCGACGTACGCGCTCCGCGCGCGCCGGCTGGCCCTGGGCACGCAACTGCCGCACGATACGAGGACGACGGCAGCTGCCGCGACTCGCCGGGTAGATGGTGGCGACCGCGGCGTCCAGCGCTGCATTGGCCTGAGCGCGCCTGCTCGATCCGCGGCGACGCCACTGGCAATAGCCGCTGCGCGATACATCAAGCATTCGGCACGGGCGGCTGACGCGGTACTGGTCGCGGTGGGAATCGATCCATGCGTACTTCACCGCGACCCTTTCGCGAAGTACGCCGTCGCTTTTGAGAGATTTCGATGTCCAGCTTCGCACTGGCCAATTCCTTGCGCAACCGGCTGTTCTCCGCTTCCAGCGCACTGATCGGGCGAGTTGTTCGTGCCGTGACCGCTTCGCGACCACTCGCCGGGCCAACGCCCTCGAATCGGCAGCCACGCCGCATCCAGTTCCCTAGCGTCGCCACTGGCACCCCAAGCCTTCGTGCAGCCTCGTGCTGCCCGACTGATTCGGCAAGCCTGACGGCCTCGATCATGAATTCGTCTGTGTGTTGTCGTTTCGGCACTGACCTTTCTGACATGCAACCCCTCCGTACAGTAGGAAATTAACAAAATTCCTGCTGTACGCGAAATCGAGGCACGGTCAAACCCGCAATCACTTGAATCAATTCACAAGGTCAGCTACCTCGATCACAGCCATTCCGCAGAGATCCTGGTTTGCATTTCCCACAGCGGCGGCACGGCTAGCCGCTTGCGGCGGTAGCCAGCGAGCGAGCGCCTCCTTGACTTGCATCAAAGTGCAAGCGAGCACTTGTTGGCGGAAGGCTCGGCGCATCTCCTTCGTCACACCGCGACGCTCCGAACGATCGGCTGCACTGGCGAGAGTATATGGTGCCAGAGGTTTGTCGAGTCGCTTGATGACTGAGATGATGGCTCCTTCGAGGGTCTGTTGGCTAAAGTATGCGTCCTGGATCTCGCGCACCGAGCCCGCGAAATCCGCGTAGGTGCCCGCTAGCCGGGGATCGCGAAACGAACTCATCGTAAAAAGGCCATCCTCCGCGCTATAGCTGGCCCAGCCGCCGTAGGCTCCCCCCTCTTCGCGCAGCTTGCGGTGCAGCGCAAGATGGGTCAGGAGCTCGGCGGCAACAGCGAGCGGCGCAGCATCGGGATGCTCGACACTAGGCGCGGCCCATGCAATGTGGCAATGGTTCACCTGGCTTGCCACACGCAAGGCCACGTTGGCGACTTCATGAGCACGCGAGATCGCGTCAGATGCACCCAGCCTGCCAGCCCGAGAGGGGCGCAGGTCCAATGCCTTCGAGGCCTCGAGCGACGATCCGTTCAGGCCAACCCAAATGACGCGATTGGGCACCTCCAGCAACAGCTGGTGAATGCGCTTCAGGTGGTCGGCGATAGCTTGAACGCCCTCCGGCGACTCCAGCATCTTGCCTAGCGCGGCGACGAATGGCAGAGAGGCTAGGCCGTGCACGCGGTGGGCAAATTGCCGACGAATCGAGTAGGCCGCGGCCGCGGCCAGAGAAGCGTACTGGCCGGCCGCCGCTGCTAAGCCGTTGACTTTACGCGCGACGCGCGCTTTGGTCAAAAACGAGATGCGGTCGAGTTCATCGAATCGCGGCACCAAGGTCCACGCCGCGATGGCGGAGGGGATTCCGGCTTCGTCCTCAGTCAGCGCGGAGGCATGAACGTTCAGTTGCGGCGTCAGGCTCGTGCGACCGGCCTCCACCAAGGTGTCCAGCGTCATTGAGAACGAGGACACCTGACGCTGGCGCCATCGGCCCGCTTCTTCAAATCCCAAACTACCAGTCCCGAGGTCCGGCACGATGTCGGCGTACAGGGATAGCCAGGGCCAATCGTCCTTCGGGGCCGTGCTCAGATCGAAAAGCGTGGTCGCATAGGTGATGCCGTTGGTGGCGCCACCGACGACGCTAATCGAGCTGTGCTGATGTTGAATCTCTGGCAACGCGATGGGCTCACGCCTGAGTTCGCTCGGCTGAACGCAAGGCAGTACATCGATGTTGCTTCGAGCCTTGCGGTGTTCGGCCAGAGCGGCCTCCTCGGCGCCGATCTGGCGACGCTCGTCGTCGTTCAGCTCGCGCTCCTTCAGCGCGAGCGCCTTGGCTTCCTGCGCCTCGCGCAGAGTCGCGAAGTCGGCATCTGCAATCACGTGCGTGGCCAGAAGATTCGGGTGATTGATCAGCTCACGGACGGCATGCTTGAAGAAGGCCGGGTCCTCAATCTCTTTCCCGAGTTGCTGAAGCACGGGTTCGATATCGAATGCCGTTGCGACATCGCCTCCGTTCATCAGCAAGGGTACGGCGTCAAGCAACCGGCGCAGTGCGTCTGGGATGGTGTCCCCCTGAATCTCGCGCTTTGCAAAACGCATGTCGCGCAGTGCGGTTTTGAGGACATCCACCGGAACGCCGTCAGTTGCGGCGTCCTCGAGGGCGTGCTCGATACAGCTCTTTGCTCGCTCCACCTGTGTCTCGGTCAATCCTTCCATGCCAATATGCAGCACAAGCTGGCGCAGGCCGCTGTCGACGAAATTCATCTGGCTTGGTCGGCCGAAGCCTGCCGACTGCATCGCCTTCATCACCGGCGCGGAGGCGTCGCCAAGCAAGCCGTGGCTCAGTAGCCGAAGTCGTGCAGTGGCTAGCGGGTCGGTGGATTCACCGAAGCGCCAGCTGAGCTGCAGGCCATGTTCGTCAGGGCGCGCTTGAGCCGACGGTACTCTGACCTGAGCGCGGCGCGGTGCTATCCAGTCAGCAGCCAGCTCTGGCCGACGCGCCGGGCACCGTCCCGTGCGGCGCGAGAGCACGCGCTCAACGAGCTTGGCCTGAATCTCCTTTGCCTCGATTCGACCAGCGCTCATGAACATCGCCTGCGAAGGGTGGTAGTGGCTGGCGTGGAACTCCAGCAGCATTTCGTGTGAAAGCTCCGGGATGACGAGCGGGTCGCCGCCGTAGTTCTCGGCGTAGGACGTTCCGGGGAACAGAGCCTTGTTGAGGCCGGAGTACAGGATGCTCAGCGGATCGCCAAACGCGCCCTTCATCTCGTTGAGCACTACACCTTGACGGACCAGGCGATCGTCCTTGAAGGAATGGCGCCAGCCCTCCTGACGGAAGCTAAGGTAATCCAGCTTGGGGAAGAAGGTCGCGTCAAGATAGACGTCGAGCAGATTGAAGAAGTCGGTGCGATCGGTACTCGCGAACGGATAGACCGTGCGGTCGGGGTACGTCATCGCATTCATGAAAGTCGCCGTTGAGCGCCGCAGCATTGCGAAAAACGGGTCCGCCACCGGGAAACGCTCCGAGCCGCACAGTGCAAGATGCTCGAGGATATGGGCACGCCCGTCGCTAGCTTGCGGAACCGTCGGAAAGCCCACCAGGAAAGCGAACTCGTCCTGGTCGCTGGCCAAATGTACATGACGTGCTCCGGATGCGGGGTCTAGGTATTGCTCGAGCTGCGCGCGCAGATCCGGGATGGGGTGACTGGAGATGTGTTCGAAGGAGGTCATTGTGATTCAGTGTCGGGTTGGCTGATCGATGAGGTACGGCTAAGCGCAGCGGCGCGTGGCCTGTCCTTACGTTCCACTTATGCAACGCCCCTCATTGGTCAAAGAGTTTCAAGCTGTCTAATGATCCCTACTTCGTAGAGAAGGTGCGCGATATTGTCGGGCTGTACCTGAGCCCACCGACCAATGCTTTGGTGCTGTGCGTCGACGAAAAGAGCCAGTGCCAGGCGGGCAGGGCGCTACCCGCTGTTCGCCGCCCTCAATACGGCAACGGGTGAAGTCATTGCGCAATGTAAGCCGCGCCACCGTCATCAGGAATTCCTCGCGTTTCTCAGGCATGCGGATCAGGCGGTGCCCGCACAATCTCGATGTGCATCTGATCGTCGACAACGATGCGACGCACAAGCATCCGAAGGTCAGGGTGTGGCTGGCCAAGCATACGCTACCACATGCACTTCACGCCGACGTATTTTCGCGACATTCGTTAATGTTTAGTTTCGCACACGCTCCAATTTCGTTGTTCATGGCCTCCTACCCGTGTTGACCAATGTTTGACCTACCTCAAGGTCGCCGTTACAGCCGTAGATGAATGGACTCAATTTTGCCTCTGTTGAATTTCCAGTGGGGGGTATCGTCCCGACTTCTGCATAAACACGACGAGGGCAGGTCGTGCACAGCAAGCTGTTCGAAGCCGCATTGGGCGTGAGCAATGAAATGAACGCGTCCGTGCGCCGGTCAAACCCGGCAAGGCGTTGTGAATGAAAGAGTCATACGTTGAAGGTCTAGCCAACCACAACGGCCTCGAGTCATGCGTGTGCGTCCGTAAGGGCGTAGGCGAAGCGTTGGCAGAGGTACGCATCGGCCAGGTATCGAGCTGCGAAATCCATTCCCCGTTCCGAAAGGTGCGGGCTGATCGGGGTGCCGAGGCGCTGGACGCTTGCCGAAAGCCACACCGGGATTGCCGTATTGGCAAGGCAATCCCGGACCCCGCGCGGTCGGAGACCCTGAGCACGTGCGGAAACACCTTGCATGGGAACCGGGAGATCCCGCGCCCTACTGCGTCGCGCTGAACGAGCATCAACATTGCGAAAACGACGAAATGAAGCCCTGCAAGCGTCTGCGGAAGTCGCTCGTAATCTCGTGCGAGCCGCCGGAAGCGATTCAACCAGCCAAAGCTGGCTCGACCACCCAGCGACGCGGCAGGAGGACAAAGCCTTTTTTCGCCTCCGGCAGCTTGATGGCCTGCCGTTCAATGCCTTCATCACGCGCGGCCTGCGTCGCGTCCTCACCTGTATGGTCTTGGTCCGCGAATGCCACCTTCACTGTTTGACCCGATACCTCCTGAACCTGGCGGGCAAGCTCGGCGACCTGCGCTCGCCCCTGCTCGTTGGCCGGCGTAATGTGCACAGCCAGCAGATTGCCCAGCGTATCGAGCGCCATGTGTACCTTGCTGCCACGCTTGCGGTTATAGCCATCGTAGCCCGCACGCGGGCCGCTTTCGCACGTGGACTGCAACGTGCGTCCATCCAGGATAACCGCGCTGGGTTGCCCCCGGCGCTCCTGGGCGATACGCAGCACCGAACGCAATTCGCTGACCATCCCATCGAAACAACCCGCGTTCAGCCAACGTTTGTGTTTGCTGATAGACCAGTTCCGACGGCGCGAAGTTGGTCGGCAGCATACGCCACGAGGCACCGGCTCGCGCCATCCATTTGCGTGCTCCTTCGGAGAAAACGATGTGTGCAAGCTCCGTTTTACTCCAGTCGGGCTTACTTCCGCGGCCCCCCCACATAGCATCTAATGCGACACACAACCGTCACGGATCCCAACATCATTGTTGGCATGCGGTCAGGCGCCTGAGCGCGTTGCACGAGGCAGCACCGTTGCGGCATGTAGAACCTCCACCGAGATCGACCGCAGCGGCGCCTCGTCAATGAAACGGTCCAGCAGTTCGCGCACGTCGTGGTCGATGAAATCGGCGCGGGTTGTGTCGACGATGAGAGTCGCCCGATCCGGGATATGCGCAAGCATCTCCTTGAGCGCCACCTTGCCGAGAAACGACACATCCTTGCGAAACGAGAGCAGGAAATGGTCGTCGTGTCGCGCGAGGGCAATAGGCCGATGCAGATTCGCCCACAACGCGAGCGCGGCGCTGCACAGCACGCCGAGGACAATTCCGGTGAGCAGATCGGTGGCGAGCACCCCGGCAATCGTTACAATGAATGGCGTGAACGCTGCCGCTCCCTGTTTCGCGAGCATAATGAACAGCGACGGTCTGGCGAGCTTGATGCCGGTATGAATGAGAATGGCGGCGAGACTCGCGAGCGGAATCAGGTTGATCGCATCCGTGAGCGCGAACACGCTGACGAGGAGTAGCACGCCGTGCACGATTGCGGAGAGCCTGCTTCGCGCGCCGGCGTGGACGTTGGCCGAACTGCGGACGATGACGGATGTGATGGGCAATCCCCCGATGGCGCCTGCCACCATATTGCCGACGCCTTGCGCTTTGAGTTCGCGATTCGGTGGTGCGGCGCGACGCTGCGGGTCGATCTGCTCGACGGCTTCGAGGCTCAGGAGCGTTTCTAGGCTGGCGACAACGGCAAGCGTCAGGGCGACGATCCAGATTTCTGGATCCACAAGGCGCGCGAAGCTCAACCCGAACTCAGCGAAATGCAAGGCGTCGTGGAGCGCCGCCAACGATTTGATGGCCGGCAACGCTACGCGGAGCTCAGGTGGCAACGCGAGCGTGGCGCCTAACGCGCCGCAAACCAGCGTCGCGCTTACGCCCGCAACTACGACGACAAGCGGCGCGGGCACGAACCGCACTAGGGCGAAGCGTCGCAATGTATGCGTGTCCCAGGCCGCAAGGATGGCCAGCGAGATGGCGGCTACAGTACAGACTATGGGCGAGATGGATACAAGCGCGCCTGCCAACGATTCGGTGTTGCCGCCCGACGTCAGACCGACTGCGAGTGGAACCTGCTTGATGATCAGCAGCAGGCCGATTGCGGCGAGCATTCCCTTGATGACGGGTGTGGGGACATACGACGCGAGCTGCCCGGCTCGAAGCGTGCCGAAGCCGAACTGGATGGCGCCCGAGAGCAGCAATGCAATAAGGAATGCAGAGAAACTACCGAGACGCGCGATGCCGTCGACGACGATCACGACGAGGCCCGCGGCGGGGCCGCTCACACTGAGGGACGATCCGCTGAGCAAGGCGACGACGATGCCACCAACGATGCCAGACACCAACCCGGCTAGCGGCTCTGCGCCGGAGGCTTTTGCAATGCCGAGACACAACGGCAGCGCGACGAGAAAGACTACAGCGCCGGCTGCGAGGTCACGTAGAAGCGCAGAAGGGAAAGCTTTCGAAGTCATGACGGAAACGAAAAATAGTGAAGGGTGAATACCGCGACGGCGAAACTTGTGCGACTGCCATGTTCCGGTGAACGAGGTAAGCGGAGCGATCTGGAGCGGGTCAGACGGGGGCGATTGCCTTCCTTGTTTCACGCCCGTAGCCCGACACGAGTTCGCGCATCTGGCCGTCGTTCAGTGAAAAGATCCAGCCGTGCACAAGGGGAGAGGGTGCACGCCCACGCACGAGCGGATGCTCGCGCAGCAGGCGTACCTGTTCGAGTACATTAAGTTCGACGAGCCGGTTGATGCGTGCCTCTTCCGATGGCAGGCGAGCGAGCGCCGCGTGATGCGTGTGTGCGAGTGCGCAAAGCGGCCTGATGTGGCGGTTGAAGTGCGGCGAGGCATCGGCTGGCGGAAGTAGCGAGGCGCGCACGCCCCCGCATCCGTAATGCCCGCAGACAATGATGTGCGCGACCCGCAGCTCACACACCGCATATTCGAGCACGCTCATGGTGTTGTCGTCATCAACATGAAAAAGGTTAGCGATGTTGCGATGAACGAATAGATCCCCCGGCGCGCACTGGGTGATGGTTTCGACGGGTACGCGGCTATCTGAGCAGCCAATCCAGAGCACTTGCGGTTTCTGCCCCATGGCTAGCGCGCGAAACAAGTTTGGTTCGCGCCGTCCGATTTCCTGGGCCCACGCGACATTGGCGACGAGCATGCGTTTTGGAAGATTCACGAGTCGAGACTCCAATCAGGTCGTTGGCTTCGATCAATGCTTGCGAATAGCCTTCTATCAAAAAAATGGGTCGTTCCAAAATGACGCTGGACGACGCCAATACGTGGCGCGGACTTCGCGGTCACCCGTCAATCAACCAACCCAGTGCACTCGGCCGCCGCCGGGATACCCTAGCAGGCCGCTGGAATACAGCCCAACGGAGACGGCCTTGTTCCGCTTACGCGGTTTCTGCCGAAAATTTTTCTGATTGCGCAATCTCAACGCGAATTCAACGTTGTTTTGGCGGTTTGAGGCTACTTTTTTGGCCTCATTGCCGCTTTCCCGCCACTATGGACGCACCCGTGCCAGCGATCGCATGCGCACAAGGTTGTACGCCGCCATATTCAACACGAACATCTGGTCCACCTTCTTCAAGCCATGCACCATCACCTGGCGCATGCGCCCCACGGTCTTGGCCCTGCCGAAACCCTGTTCAATCAACTTGCGCTTTTGCTCGAAATGGCGTAGCCCACGCTCGAGGCAATCGCATCGTGCACTGCCGAACGCCGCCCCGAGGTGTTTTGCGCAACGTGCGGCGTGACCTTCATCTGCTGGCGCGCCTCGACGAATTCCTGTGCGTCGTAGCCCTTGTCTGCACCCAGCGTGATTTCCGCGCGCGGATCCTCTGCCGCCTGCCGTACGTCGTGGATCATGATCTTGGCCGCTTCACGCTCGGCATGACCGGCGCGTGTCACACGTGCGTTGACCACCAGGCCGTGCCGGTTGTCCGTTAGCGTATGGCCCATGTAACTCAATTCGCTGGCCGTTTTGCCTTTTCGATAGAGCTTCGCATCGGGGTCGGTCTTCGACTGATGTGTCTCGTTGCTGCGTTTCTCGCTTTTTGCAGTCGCCCGCGCCGCCACCATCGTTGTCCTGATCGTCGCCGTTCTTGCGTACAAAACTCTTGTGTCCGACCCACGCCTGGATTAGGGTGCCGTCCACGCTGAAATGCCCGCCCGAGAGCAGACACTTCTTCCCGGCGATGGACACCCCTTCGTTGAAGAATTCGATCACGGCGTCGTGCTCGATCAGACGCTCGCGGTTTCTCGTAAAGACCGTGGGCACCCACACCTCGTCGTCCATCGCCAGGCCAATGAACCAACGAAACAGCAGGTTGTACTGCACCTGCTCCATCAGCTGGCGCTCTGAGCGGATGCTGAAAAGCGCCTGAATCAGCGTGGCTCGCAGCAACTTCTCTGGCGCGATGCTCGGCCTCCCGCCCTTTATGTCCGCTTCGTACATCTGGGCGAACAGTCGATCCATCTTCGCCAGCGCTTCATTCGCCATCACGCGGATCGAACGCAACGGATGCGACTTGGGGACGAAGTCGTCCAGCTTGCACATGGAAAACAGACTCTCGGTGAATGTGTCGGCGCTGACGCCATGCCGACTGCCATTTGCCATCGTCCCGGCAGAAGATTCTTCCATGATGGCGATCTCATACAGTTTTTGCGCCGACAGATGGTGTTGAGCTTGATGAGAATTGCGATGCATTTCATTCCAGTCATTAAGGTTTGCATAACAGAATTCAGTCTACCCGGTATTTTAGATGAGTCATCGTGTCGCAATTGTGTCGTCAAATACGTTAGGCTACCCCGTCCATTGTTTGAACGGAACCATGCGTTGCCTCAGTAGGCGCATAGATTTGCGCACATCTTTTATACCGACTGTGCTTCAGATGCATTGATAAAATGCAGCAAACAGACCTCAATAGGACCTACGCCATAGACATAAGTGCAGGCATAAATTAATTTGATGACGTACTTCTCAGTAGTCTCGCTTACCGCGTGGCATTATTTGCGCTCGGCTGGTTCCGATTATTGGGTGTGCGCAACAAAGTTCGGTGCATGTTGCGGTGGCAGTGCGATGAGTCCGCGTCGATAAAGGACTGCTAACCGGTTTGGTCGCGGATCGATCATATTGGCATTGTCGCGTTGCTGGGGTGGTCGAGTAAAATCGTGGGATGAAGGGTTCTGGTTCAAATAGGTAGGATAGCTTATTGATCGAACAGGACCGCATTCCATACGGTGGGCGCAGCGGCCTCCTTGAGGCCGAGCTTCGCGAGATCGGAGTGCTATCCAGCGAAACCGCGTCGATCCTGATGCGAACGATCTGTGCACGCTGTAATTCCGTGAACACGCGACGCAGCACGCCACTTCTGGACCAGCGGTTCATCCGCGTGTAAATCGTATGCCATCTACCGAAGCGCTTCGGCAGTCCACGCCACTTGCAGCCGTGCTCGGCGACATAAAGATCGCATTGCACTTGCAGGTTCGTCAGACTGACTGTTGCCACGCTGTCGTGGCAGACAATGCTCGATCCGTTGATAATTGGGCTTCGGTGATTTCCATCGCCAGAGTGGACGATCAAACGACATTAGCGTGAACACGCCATAGGACCACTTGTCCACCGGGGCCACGTCACCATCCTTGCCTGTTCGCAGATCTTGCTCCGATACAGCTGCGCAAACTTCCGCAGCTGCGCAAGTTCTTTTCGAGATTGGAACCGAGCCTGATCGGCATCGAACACCGTCACGGTTCGCACTTCTGGGCTCTGGAATTTATCTCGCAGGGGGCACACGGTTCGACTGCTGCCGACACAATATGTGAAACCCTTTGTGGTCGGCGGCAAGAACGACGAGAATGATGCTTCCGCCATCTGTGCAGCTGTGCCACACCCGGCATTGATCCAGCACCGATCAAGCGCCGAACAGCAATCATTGCAGTCGGCTCATCGCATGAGTGAGCGGGCCGTTTGCGAGCGAACCGTGAAGTCAAATCAGATACATAGCATGTTTGCATGCAGAAGAGGGGTTCATCTTCCGGACGGCCCTTGTCCAGCTTCGGTAGGACTTCAATGGTTCAATGGACTGGGAGTCGGTGCCGTCGCAGACGGCTCTCGTGCAAACCTCCTTTGATCGCTATCCGGCGCTTTCGTGCTCGCTGTCTTGCACGTGACCATATTCATTGGACAGGCTTTGACGGATGGGCTTGCCGCATCGCAGATTCAGGTCCAGACGACAGAACGGGCTCGCGAGGATATCGTCGACGCGGTTAGCGGGAAAGAGCGAGTGGAGCGTCAGCCTGATTGCTCGCCAGTCGGTAAAGGCACCGCTTTCGGCAAGTTCGAAGGCCCTCCTCCGGATAATCCCGCGGCACTCGATCGTGTCGGCGTCGGCCATATTTTTCATAGTCGCACCTCCTCCTGAGTAACAGTCATTCGTGCGTCATCCTGACGCGTAACTTCTGGGGAATTCCGGATCATGCGGCCTTGGCACGATGACGAGGAGCCCCCGGGCGACTACGTTGATGGTTTCTCTGCTGCGAACCACGATGCGCCACAAACTAAAAACCTGCCGCCGCCCGCTCGCGCACCTGCATTAGTGAAGATACGCGCGCGATTCACCCTCGATGTTGATATGCGTCAATGCTGCGAACGAGCCAACCAACACCGTGATGCGGTCGGAGTAGAACAGCGAATATAGTCCCTCAATCCCATCTCGTTGTACAGAAGTGTCGTACCCTTCGCGCAGGATCTGTAAAGTGGCTCCCGGATTTGAGACAGTAATTTAGTCGACCCTGAAAAACTCGAAGCGCCTTGCGCGGCAAGGGTTTGAAGCTGATAGTTGTTGATGCATTTGCAGGAACTTCCCGCTCGCGGTGATTTGACTGGTGTCAACCGCAACGATCCCATTCAACTTCTAGCGTTCGTCGAGGCAATTCCGCCCATCCGCGGCAAGCCTGGCAAACCACTATCAAAGCCTCGGGTCGTTGAGGGCGATAGAGGTTACGACCACGACAAATATCGATGTCCACTGCATGCGGTCATGCATTGCAGAAATCGCTCGACGTGGTCAGCCTCTGTTGAGCAGACCATCTCGTGGCTTCACAACTTCCGCCGACTGCGCATCCGCTTCGAACAGATCGCTTCCATCCACGGATGGCTTTCTTCAGAATTGCCTGCTGCATCCATATGCTGGCGACCACCTGAAAAAGTGATTCTGCAAACCCCTTACTGCCGCGGCTTTCCGACACAGCATCAACGTTGAGTGCAAAGTGAGCCACGTCACCCCCCCGAGCCGTGCGCGGGGCTTCTGCGAGAAGAATCAGCGAAGCATTATTCAGTCCCAGCTCGAACTCAAGAGCCGCGAGGAACCGGCTTTGCGCATGACGCTATCCGACGGCTAATGGGTCTACAGGCGGAGCCTTTTCCTCAGGCGTGACGTCAGCGCGCGGGCCGGCAGGCTCGCGAGCGAGGCAACGGCAAATACGGACAGGATCGTCACTGCATCTGCAGCGAGACCCAGCCACACATCATGCTGGCCGCCGGTTGTCCGGGCCAACACGGCATCGGCGCTCAGCGAAACTACGGTGCCGGCGACGAAGCACTGCAGGCTCCTACGGCCGATCGCTCCGACCCACGGTGCCCTCTCAGCAGCGTGTCGTATCCAGCCACGGCGGACGAGATCGGCGACCAGCCACGCCAGCGCGATGAAATTCACCGCGCGTGGCCATTCGAGGTCCCGCTTCATGATGCCAGGCGTTGAGGGCTCGATCCTCAGCTTGTAATAGGCACCAGAGGCGATGATCGCGAGCGCTGCAAGCCACGCGATCCTGCCGAAACGCGCGGAATCGATGTGTTGATAAACGGGCTGGCAGCGCGCGAGTGCGCCGAGCACAAATACCAGTTGCCAGGCGAACGGATTGAAATCCCATCGGTTGTTCAGTGCGGCGGGAAGATACCAATATAAGGTTCCCGCGACCGCCCAGAGCCCGAACGATAGCGCTACAAGTAGCCACGGGCGCTCGCGTGCGAGCGGTACCATCACCGGTGCTGCCAGCGCGAAGAGTACGTACATCGGCAGCACCGACGCAAGATATGGTTGACGGCGTAGCAGCACGATATCGCGCAGCACCGTTGCCGGCGACGCAATCAATTGCTGCAGATCACGTGCCGTGTGCGGCGTTTCGATGTGGAACGCGCGCAAGACGGCGCTCGCCAGCAGCAGTAAGCCAGCCGTGAAAAGAAATGCCCGATAGATCACCCACGCTCGTTTGATAAACCACCTACGCGCGGCCGCTTTGTCGCGGTACGCTGCCAGAGTAGTCCATGCGGTGGCTGTCGAGTAGCCCGCGAGAAACACAAACGCTTCAGCAGCGTCGCAAAGCGCATACGTGTGCAACGTAATGTGCGACACGACGCTGCCGCTGACGTGATCGACGACAACGATCAGCAATGCGAGACCGCGGAGAAAATCGAGTTCTGGCAGCCGGGAGGTCGATGAATGCATGGAGTATGGATGGTGTGAGGCTGGAGCACTCACGGGCAGGGCGCTCGGGTGCAAACAGAACGCATGAAGGAAATTTCATTACGGAAAGGATTCGCCATCAAGAAGAGAGAACGAGCTACCACACTGCTGCCGACGTAGTGTCTTGAAGGCTTAATTTTGCCCGCTAATATGCCCAATATCATTGGGCTTTGCGAACCGCATCGGCTGGCATCTGGCCGTCCCGGGCAGGGCTTCGCTCCTGCTAGCCGCGCAAAAATTCTTTCGACCGCGTAGACATGAAGTCTTCTATGCGCGTGTAATAGCGTGGAGCATCTGTTTGCGTCCAATCCAGAATCCGGGTTAGCTCTTCCCAATAGGCAACTGCAGATTAATTGGTTGTTGCATTCTGCTTCGTCGAACGCTTCGCTCTATAGCCATCACATGCCTTGCCGAACGCGCCTAGCATCTTCCGGCTCCTCGTCGCTTGAGGCGTGCCATTCAGGAGGCCACTGCAGCGCGAGTTAAAATGTGGATGCGTCCGTGTACAGTGCTTCCATGCCTCCGTCATCCGCGACTGCCTCCAACCGAACTCTTTGGCCAACCTGTGCGATTCCTTGCTTGTATAGCGAGTTGACGCGTAACTCGCTGCCGTCGACCGCAGTCCGCCAGACCCGACGACAATCAGACATGCTCGAAGCGGAGCGCGTATTCACGTCCCGTCAAAGCGATATTGCCACATTAGATCAGTTATTGAATATGAATTTTTATTATGGAAACCTAACGCATACTAATGCGTGTATGCGTGGAAGATGATCTTGATGTCAGGTTCGTCAGGTTAGTAGGTAGGGCTCAACCAGCATGAAGCCGCTCACCCTAGCGGCAACGCCCGATTTTCGTCCCATGATCGGTTGCAGCATTGTCATCTTTTCGTCACGGTGCTGCGTCGTTCGTAATACCGTAGATCACGTAGTTTCGCGGAGCTAAAGTCGAAAGTAATGGGATCGACGCCCCCACCCGAAGCGGCATCAATTTGCCAAATCTATGGTCCGCCACATTTTTGCAACCCTGATTTTCGATGGCGAGCTGGCTTGCCTAAATCTATTCGGCGTCGTTTTGGGGGGCGCACCCCGCGCCACGATGAGATTCGCGCCTGACGATCCTTAACAGTGGCTCGGCTTCGAAAGCCTGTTTGGCACGCAGGTTCTTCGTCAGGCCGGTATGCCGTTCACGTCATCAATTTTCGGTCGTCGCAAAACCAGTTGGGTGAGTGTGGTCAATAAAGATGAAGCCATGTTCGTTCAGGTCGGGCGGGTTGTGAAGCCCGCGTCGAATGTGGTGTGGCGCGCAACAATTGCTCAGCCGGTTCGCGCCAGCTTGTTGGCCAGTGCAGACGCCACCAGGCTTGAATGCCGCTGCACGAGCATTGCGCGAACCCAGTCCGTCAGGCGGCCGGTTCGTTTCTCTAGGCCTCGCATGTAGGCTCGGGCGCACAGGACGAGCAGGCGCCTGACATTTTTGGCGCCGCGCCGGCTGATCCCGAGAAGATTGGTCTTGCCGCCCGTACTGTATTGCCGGGGGACGAGCCCAATCGATGCCGCAAAATCGCGGCTGCATCCGTACTGTTTTGCATCGCCCATTTTCGCGGCCAACGCGCTTGCGGTGACCGGGCCAACTCCCGAGATGCTCATGAGGCGCTGTCCCATCTCGTCCTCAGCGAGCTGGCGGCCCAGCTCCTGGTCAATCTCACCGATCTGTTCCTCGAGGTACTTGACGTGCTGGTGGTGGCGCTCCAGAATCGCAACCAGCCGGAGCGGCAGTTCCTGCATGGCGAGCACGGACGGCAGACGTGCGACAGCGGCCTTGCCCACCGGCAGACTGATGCCAAACTCGAGGAGAAAGCCATGCATCTGGTTTACGGTTCTGGTGCGCTCGCGCACCCATCGATTCACGCACACGATGCAGCACCGAAAACGTCTGTTGCGATTCCGTCTTCGGGGTTACAAATCTCCATCGCCGGGCGCGAGGCTGTTTCGCAGATCGCCTCGGCGTCGACGAAATCATTCTTGTTTGACTTGACGAATGGCCTGACGAACTGAGGCGAGATAAAGCGCACCGTGTGCCCGAATTCGGCCAGCTTGCGGGCCATATGATGCGAACCGGCACAGGCCTCCATAACGACGGTACAAGCATGGAACGTCGCGAAGAATTCGACCAGTTGTTTGCGCTCATCTTTTTACGGAACACAGCCTTGCCTTTTGCGTCCTGCCCATGCAGGTGAAATGTGTGTTTGCCCAGATCGATACCAACGAGCGTGACTCCGTCCATGATGGCCTCCAGTTCGGTATGAACACTGCCAGCCTATCCTATCCGCCAGGGCGGGGACCATCCCATTAGTGGAAGTGTCACCGCAACCACCTGACCGAGGGGTGCGCCCATCATGAAGATTACGACGATTGGCATCGATCTGGCGAAGAACATTTTTTCCGTGCATGGTGTAAATGAACATGGCCGAACCGTGCTGAAGAAAGTGCTCAAGCGAAATCACGTTGCGGAGTTCCTTCGCCAACCTCTCCACCTGCGTAATCGGGATCGAGGCGTGCGCCAGCGCGCACTGTTGGGCCCGCAAGCTGCTGGCAATGGGCCATACCGTAAGATTAATCGCACCCCAGTTTGTCAAGCCGTACGTCAAGACGAACAAAAACGACGCGGCGGATGCCGAGGCGATCTGCGAGGCAGTCGCGCGACCTAACATGCGTTTCGTACCGGTCAAGACCATCGAGCAGCAATCGGTGTTGTCGCTGCATCGCGTACGTCAGGGTTTTGTCCGGCCCCGAACCCCACAGGCCAACCAGATTCGCGGACTGCCGCCGAATTCGGGATCGTTGTTCCCCAAGGCATCGGGCATCTCGAGCGCCAGGTGCCCGAACTAATCGAAGATGCAGAGAGCGATCTCACTGGCTCGTCTCGATTGCTGATCCAGCGGCTCATTGACCATCTGAAGGACCTTGGCAGGCGGGTCCGGGAGCTCGAGAAGCAGATTCAGTCCTGGCACCGCAGCGACGAAACGAGTCAACGCCTCGCACGTGTCCCCGGCATCGGGCCACTTACCGCGAGCGCGCTCGTCGCGTCTGTCGGTGACGCAATGAGCTTCAGGAATGCCAGGCAACTTGCGGCGTGGGTCGGTCTGGTACCCCGACAGAACTCCAGCGGCGGCAAGAACGTGCTGCTGGGCATCAGCAAGTCAGTATGACTTCCATTCGGCAAGGCTGGCCGCCGTGCGGTTGTAGACGCGGGTTTGAGCAAGCTTGATGAACAGATTGCCACGATCGAGCGACGTTTGCAGGCGTGGATGAAAGAGGACAAGGCGAGCAAGAGCATTGCCGCCATACCGGGTGTAGGCCTGCTCACGGCGACCGCCGCGGTTGCGACCATGGGAGACTCAAAGTCATTCAGATCAGGCCGCGAATTCGCGGCGTGGCTCGGCTTGGTACCCCGACAAACGGGCTCCGGCGGCAAGGTGGTCCTGCTGGGAATCAGCAAGTCAGTATGACTCCCCGTGAGGCGAGGCTAGCCGCCGTGCGGATGTAAGCGCGGGTTAGCATGGCTGCCAGAGCCGCATTGAGTGGGGACGGATCCGCCGCTCAACGGTCTGTTTCCGACACGGAGGCTAGCATGCACGACGATAGCACGTTGTACGTAGGGCTCGACGTTCACAAGGATTCGATCATGGTTGCCTACTCGGTCGATATGGGCGACGTAGAGTTGCTCGGCAAGATCGGTACGACACAGATCGAAGTTGATCGCCTATGCAAACGGCTGCGGTGCAAAGCACGACACATTTGCGTGGTCTACGAAGCAGGCCCATGCGGTTATGGCCTCTATCGACGGCTGATCGACAAAGGCTTCGACTGCATGGTGTGCGCACCATCGCTCATCCCACGCAAGCCGGGTGAGCGCGTCAAGACAGACCGCCGCGACGCAATCAAGCTGGTGCGCTCACTGCGAGCCGGTGACCTGTCCGCCGTGCATGTGCCAACGATGGAAGATGAAGCGTTTCGCGATCTGGCCCGTGCCTGGTCATCAGCCAGAGAAGACCTCAAGCAGGCGCGATGCCGGCTGAAATCGTTCCTGCTCCAGCATGGTGTGAATTACTTTGGACGAGCGGACTGGGGGCCTGCTCACCGCCGCTGGCTTAGCACATTCTCGTTCGATAGTGGCTGGCAACAACTGGCATTCAACGAGCACCGCCGCACGATCGAGGATCGCTTGGCGCAATGCGAACGACTGGAAACCGCGCTGCGTGAAGCCGTTGCAGATTGGCGTTTCTATCCCGCTGTGCTTGCGCTGCAGTCGATGCGGGGCATTACTTCACGTCGGCTGTCGGCCTTGTGTCCGAACTGGCCGATCTGTCGCGCTTCGAGCATCCACGCCAACTGATGGCGTGGCTTGGCGTGACGCCGTCGGAACATTCGTCAGGTGGCAAACGGCGACAAGGCAGCATCACAAAGACAGGAAACAGTTACGCAAGAAAGCTGCTGGTCGAATCCGCGTGGAGCTACCGTCATCCGGCACGCGTGAGCATTGATATCCAGCGGCGACACGAAGGAATTCCAAAGGCGATCATCGATCGAGCCTGGGACGCGCAACTGCGGCTGTGCCGGAGATACAGGAACCCCCAACCAACATAACCCGAGCGATCGCCAGGCCGATAACTGGTCCGTCCTGTGAACAGGGTGATCTTCATGCGGCAGTCCGACAGAGATATAGTCATGCGACGTTCTCCACGTCCAGAATAACCGCACCTGTGCGCTGTCCGCTCTCGACCAGCTCGTGCGCGCGTGCGCAATCCCGAAGCGGCAGTACCTCATGGATTGGTACGTCGAGCGTCCCCAGCTCCAGAAGATGATTGATGCGCATAGCTGCGTCGGCTCGTTCCCCGGGTGTGAGCAAATAAACCAGCACGAACTGAAGCTCGATGCCCTTGAACAGAAACTTGTAGAACGGTATCTCCGGCCGCATCACCCTGGCTGAGCCATAGGTCACCACTGTCGCGCGATCCGAGAGCAGATCGGCCAGAGACTCCACATTGGCGCCGAATTCGACTTCAACGGCGTGATCGATTAGTCGCCCATTTGTCGCATCGAGCACGTCCGCAACGAAGGTGGGGCTCGTGTAGTCAACGAAGGCATCGGCACCAGCGCTGGTGATGCGTTTTTCATCAGCTGAGCCATGTCCGGATGCGACCACGAACGCGCCTGCCTGCCTGGCGAACTGCACGGCCAGCCGTCCGACTGTGCCGGCTCCGCCACTGATCAGGACGGTGCGCCCGGCCACGTCGCCGAAAGCTGTCGTGACGTGGCACGCCGTGAGGGTTGGAATGCCCAGTGCTGCGCCAACCAGGTAGGAGGCGTTGTCCGGGAGCGGGAAGACCAGCTTCTCGTCAATCGCAATGTACTGGGCAGCGGTGCCGGAAGCCCGTCGCCACTGCCCATTGCTTACCCAGACGCGGCTTCCAGGGGTGAGCCGGTTGCATCCAGGGCCACACTCGATAACGATCCCGGCACCGTCGCTGTGTGGAATGACGAACGCAAAGGCAAGGTCGCTCTTCCCGCCGCGAGTCCCCGCCCTCGCCTTGACGTCCGAGGGGTTGACGCCCGACGCATGGAGTTGCACAAGGACTTCCCCATGACCGGGGGACGGCATTGGACGCTCCCCGTTCACTAGCACCTCGCGTGCGGGTCCGACCCGCTCATACCAGACAGCTTGCATCGCGTTCTCCATTCATTTTCGTAACGAGGAAATCGTATCGCGGAGCCATCAAGCTGAAGAACGCATAATACCGATCGCAGCTATCGTTATTGGAGATTGATGTGCGAGACCTTGACATAGACCTCGTCCGCTGCTTCGTTGCTGTCTCGGATGCGCGGAGCTTCACCGGTGCATCGAAACGCCTTTGCAGATCGCAGTCCGCGATCAGCACGCGGGTTCAGCGGCTTGAAGATTTACTCGGGGTCGAGCTTTTTTCCCGCAACAGTCGCCAGGTCGAGCTAACTACTGCCGGGGAACAGTTCCTCAACTACGCTGTCGGTCTGCTGCGTCTGAACGATGAGGCTGTCGGTATGGTTGGCCGCAGGAACCTCGAAGGGCGCCTGCGCCTGGGCATCGTCGAGTATCTTGTTCCTCACCGGCTGCCGGAACTGTTAGGCCGGATTCGTCGACTGCTCCCGCGGGTTGAGCTGAGCGTCAGGGTAGCGCTTAGTGAGGAGTTGCTACGTGCGTTCGATGCCGGTGACCTTGATGTCGTTCTCGTAAAGGAGCAGGAGGGTCGCGGCTCACCTCACCTGTTTCGCGAGGAAAAGATGCACTGGGTCGCGGCTCAAGATCTGGACGTCCCACCACCCTTGGTTGACCTGTGCCTGCTGCCCGCTCCCTGCGCGTTCAGAGCTGCTGCCATCTCGGCGCTCAATTCGGGCACGATCCAATGGCGAGAAGCGCTGACTTTGAGTGGCGTCGTCGGTGTCCAGTCCCGCATCAAGGAGGGCCTTGGCATTTCGGTCCTTTGCGAATCCGCGCTGGACGACGGACTTGTTACCTTGCCGCAAGGCAATGGTGCCTGGCCCGAATTGCCGGGGATAAGGCTGGTGACCTATGAGCGAAGTCCTGAGCCACTTGGTCGTGCGCTGATTGACCTTCTGAAGGAGTGAGTGCGGCTACCCGTGCGGGAGTGGCGGCAATTTCCGGGCGCCTTCGTTAAAATGCTCGGTGCTGCGCGCGCCCAGCACCGACGCAATGCTTGACCGCTATCGTGCGCGCCGAGCCGGGGCCAAAAAAAAATCGGCGCAGGCCCCGGCAAGAAGTTGTCTGTTGCATATGCGAATGCAACCGCGACTGTATGGCGTTCCTCCTTGAGGCCGAGCTTCGCGAGATCGAACTGCCCATTGCAAATGCGATGCGTCAACTCGATTCCTGAAATCGTGGTCGCCGCGCTCCCGAATCGCTTGAAACCAGGCATCACGTTCGTTCTGGACTTGATGTGGCGATGGCCTTGCTCGATCCCGTTGTTCGGATATTTTGAGGAGCGGACCTTCGTGTCTTCAGCCAGCAGACCATCGGTCTTCATTTCGCGTACCGCGCGGTGTGAGGCGGCATAGCCGTCGAGCGTGATGGTCTGCAGCGGCTGGCCCTGACGCTTGATGGCCTTGCTGAAAAGAGCTTTGGCCGCAGCCACGTCGCGTCGGACTCTGAGCATGAAGTCCACCGTCTGCCCAGCCCGATCCACTGCCCGGTACAGGTAGACCCACCTGCCGCGAATCTTCAGGTAGGTCTCATCGGTACGCCACGAGCGAGCCGCAGGTGTAGCAAAGCGGTTCCAGCGTTTGACGAACTCGGGTGTATAACGCCTCACCCAGCGCAGAATCGTCGTGTGAGCCAGCGACAATGCCCGTTCGACCATCACTCGACCAGATCGCGAAAGCTGAGCTTGTAGCGTAGGTACCAGCGAACGCACACAATGATGATCTCCCGATCAAAATGGCGTCCGCCGAACAACTTCTCCGGACTCTTCAGCTTGTTCGTCGCGGCTCGTCGGTTTGTTTTGTTCCGACAACTCTAACCCATTCGCCGGCCCTATTTGCACCAGAGCCCCACTGAGATGCCTCGATGCGCCATCATTCTTCCAGGTTTCTCAGACTGAGCGGATAGGCCACATACCAGCGCACGCAAGTCAGGATCACATCAAGCGGGTAATGCAGGCGTTTGAGCACGCGGGCCACGGTCGGATTCAGCGTCTTCATCCAGCTTTCAGTCGTTCGTCTTGTTACGAACATCATAGCCGACTCGACCTATTGCAACAAAACACAGCAACATCACGTCTAGCGGGTGATGCAACTGTTTGAGTACTTTTGCCACAGCTCGGATTGAGCTTCTCGGTCATCGATCAAGTCACACATTAAGGGCCGTCAGCATAGCAGACCGCCGTATTGCGACAGATCACCGCAGAGCAGAATTTTATGCGGTCGAGGTTTTGTACCTTCCGGATTTTCTCCTATGATCAATGCGGGCGCGGTACCTCACGCCGACGAGCCTGGAGTGTCAGTGTACGCGTCGTTTGCTCAACGCGTATTCGGCGGTCTGATTCACGAACGGAAGAGATTTAGGATTCCCGTTGCATTGAAAATCCCTGTGGCTGCTCGATGCCACCCGCAATTCGCGGGGCGACACGTAAACGCTGCGCCGCAATCGCACGTGTTATCGGATCGCCACAATTTGACCGGATTCACTCCGGGGACGAAGGAGCATTCAATGGGGCAAGCGAACCGATCCATTTTTGCGCGCGCATGGCCGGTAGTGGTTGCGCGCCTCATCGGGCTGTCGTCCGGTCGGCGTCGCCATAGTGTGATACGTAGCGCATCAGAGGACGTCGCGCAGGCGGAGCCTGTTTCCACACACTCGTCCCGGACGTGTCCTGAGGCGAATGCCACGTATCCCGATCTTGACGGGCACGCGAGCTGGCTCGACGAGCGCTCGTTCTGCCTTTACGTACCGATCGTCGCAGGCAGTGGGGAAAGGGGGCTCGCCGTATGGGCGGACCGGTTGCGTACGCTCGGTCTCGCTTCGGTCGTGACGACGGTCGGTGAATCGTTGCGTGACAGCGTGGACGTCCTCCATGCTGGTTGCGATGCGGGTTTGGCCGAACCCGAACCTTATCTCGAAGTCCTCGTCGGCGGCGAGACGGGCGCTTTTCTCTACTATCGCGGCGACGAGATCGAAGACGAACTCTCCGCCTTACACGACGCGCTCGATCGTCGCAGTCATGCCAGCCGTCCACCATCCTGACAGGGCTTGTCGCCCGTATTTCACAGCGATGCACGCCGGCATCTGCGGTGCCGCGTGCGCGCTTGTTTTCGATAGGGGGTTACACGATGTTGAATGCAGTCATTCCGAGTCAGGCGACCGTCTATCAGCAATGGGTACAGGGCCTGAGCGACTCGAACGAGGCGTTCCGCAGGCTCGCTGACGCGCAGTTGCGCATCAGCGCTCTTGCGATCGACGTTGGCGTCGCGTCGCTTGTGTCGTACCAGTCGGTGCTGCGCGTGGTGATCGACGAGAACGTCGTTGGCAGGCTGTTCGGCCAGCCGCTACGGCAGGCGATGACGGCTGCGGTCAAAATGGCAGCGTGCGGATCGGCGAGCGACGGCGCCGTCGTCTCTCACGCGTCGAGGTAGGCTCGCGATGACGACCTTTCTGCAGCAGCGCATTCGTTCTTTCGGTCCGCGTCCGTGTCTCGTGTCGGCAGGCGAGACCGTCACCTATGATGCATTCGGCAAGCGGATCGATTTCTGGCACGGCGAACTCGACCGTTGGTGCGTGAGGCGCGGTGACACGGTGGCCGTGTGCGGTGACTATGCGCCTGATGTCTGCGCATTGCTGCTCGCACTCGCGTTTGCCGGAGCGATCATCGTGCCCATTGCGTCTGCCGGCGTGAAGCGCGACGAGTTTCTTGAGATTGCGGAGGTCGGCCTCGTCATCATGTTCGACGTGGCAGGTGCTCCCCGAGTTGAACGCCGGTCGATGCCCGTTACCGCGCATCCGCTGATCCGGCAGTTGCGCGCGGAAGGTGCCGCTGGCCTGATTCTCTTCAGTTCCGGCTCCACAGGCCGAAGCAAGGCTTCCCTGCTTGACTTTGACCGGATGGCAGCGAGGCTCGAACGGGCGAAGGGCCGCGCGTACATCACGCTTGTCTTTCTGATGCTCGATCACATCGGCGGCATCAACACGCTGCTGAACGTGCTGTGCCAGGGTGGGACGATTGTGACGCCGGCTACGCGGACACCCGATGCGGTGTGCGAAGCGATCGCGCGCTACCGTGTCGAGTTGCTGCCGACCAGTCCGACGTTCATTAACATGATGCTGATTGGCGGTGTTGCGGCGCGCTACGACCTGTCGTCGCTGAGGCTCATTACATACGGCACTGAACCCATGCCCGAAACGACCCTTGCCGCGCTGCACGGCGCACTGCCCGGTGTGAAGCTGAAACAGACGTACGGACTGTCCGAGCTTGGCATCCTGCCAACGCAATCGAAAGGCGCGGGTTCGTTGTGGATGAAGCTCGGCACGGACGGGTTCGAACACAAGATCGTTGACGGCGTACTGTGGGTACGTTCCGCAACGGCGATGCTCGGCTACCTGAATGCCTCGTCGCCCTTCGATGAGCAAGGGTGGTTCAACACCCAGGATGTCGTCGAGACTGACGGCGAGTATGTGCGCGTGCTCGGGCGCCGCTCGGAGATCATCAATGTTGGCGGCGAAAAGGTTTACCCGGGCGAAGTTGAGAGCACGCTGCTCGCTGCCGGTAACGTCCGCGACGTGACGGTGTCGGGCCGGCCCAATCCGGTGACCGGACACGTCGTCGTCGCGCGCGTATCCTTGATCGAGCCGGAGGCGCCGGCGATGCTTGCCGCCCGGCTCCGGGATTTCTGCGCGGGCCGCCTCGAACGTTTCAAGGTGCCGGTCCATATCGATGTCGATGACGGCGTGCATCATAACGACAGGTTCAAGAAAGCCAGAGTGTCACGACCGACGGAGCAGCCCGTATGAGCGATGCAGACGACGTAGTTATCATCAGTGGAGGAAGCAGGGGCCTGGGGCTTGCGCTGGTGCGCACGTGTCTGAGCGCTGGCCGGCGGGTCGCGACCTTCAGCCGTGCGCGCACCGGCGACATCGACGATCTGATCGAACGCGACACGCACGCCGCGCGGTTTCACTGGCAAGCAGTTGACAGTACCGACAGCGCGGCGGTCTCGCAGTTCGTTGCGGGCGTGGCGGACCGCTGGGGTGGCGTCAGCTCGCTTGTGAACAATGCAGGCGTGAGTCACGACGGGCTCCTGGCGCTGATGCGCGAGGATGCGATCGAACAGATGATCGCGGTCAATCTGACTGGCACGATCCTGCTCACGCAAAGCTGCACGAAGTGGATGCTCCGAGCGAACCGCGGCGCGATTGTGAACATTGCGTCGGTGAACGCGATTCGTGGCCACGCGGGGGTCGCCGTCTACAGCGCAACGAAGGCGGCGCTCGATGGCCTGACGCGCAGCCTTGCGCGCGAACTCGGTGCGTGCAACGTTCGTGTCAATTCGGTCGCGCCCGGTTACTTCGAAAGCGATATGGTGCAGCACCTCGACGAGAAGGCGCGTGCGCGGATTGCGCGACGCACCCCGCTCGGCCGGCTCGCCGATACGACCGACATCACAAACGTCGTCGAATTTCTGATATCCGATCGCGCCTCGTTCGTCACGGGGCAGACGGTCGCCGTGGACGGAGGCATCACATGCTGAATCAACGATTTGAGCGCCACGAGACCGAGCGGCTCGTCCATGGTGCCGTGAGCAAGATCATGAGCCAGCGCGGGCTGCCGGCGCGAGAACTGCGTGAGGACGACAGGCTGAATGCGACGCTCGGCCTGAGTTCGCTCGATCTCGCCCAGCTTGTGTTCGATCTGGAACTGACGTTCGGCGCCGATCCGTTCCAGACCCTCGTGCCGATCACGTCGGTCCAGACTGTCGGGCAGCTCGTTGGCGCCTATCTGCGGCTCTTCGACGACACGGGGCTGGCCGACCCGAATGACGAACTGGCCGATGCGCAGGCGGCAAGCGAGCGTCGCCGACAACGGCGGGGGGCGCGAGGATGACGGACGCGACCACGCACACGCCCAACGACGGAGCGAATACTTCTCCGTCGTCCTCCAGTCGTGGCATCGCGATCGTCGGGATCGGCTGCCGGTTGCCGGGGGCGAGCGACTGGAAAGCGTACTGGCAGAATCTCATCGATGGTGTCGAGTCCATTCGTTTCTTCGATGATGCCGCGCTGCTGCGCGCGGGGGTCGACCCCGCGCAGCTCGCATCGCCCGGTTACGTGAAAGCGTCGCCCGTCATTGACGACTTTGACCGCTTCGACGCGGGCCTGTTCGAATATTCGCCACGCGAAGCACGCGTGATCGACCCGCAGCACCGCGTCTTTCTCGAAGTTGTCCACGATGCGCTCGAGGATGCCGGATACTGGCCAGATACGTATGACGGTTCGATAGGGGTGTTCGCTGGCGCGGGCGGCGTGGTCAGCAGCTACTTCGCGTCGAACCCTGCGTTGCGCGGCTCGACGGGCGGTGTCGAGCACATCGGCAACGACAAGGATTTTCTCGCGACGCGTGTGTCGTACAAGCTGAACCTGACGGGGCCGAGTGTCACGGTGCAGACTGCATGCTCGACGTCACTCGTCGCGATCCATCTCGCATGCAGCAGCATCCTGAACGGTGAATGCGACATGGCGATCGCCGGGGCGTCGACCGTACGCGTGCCGCACATCGCCGGGTACACGGCGCGCCAGGGCGATATCCTGTCTCCGGATGGGCATTGCCGCGCGTTCGACGCGCGTGCGCAAGGCACGGTGTTTGGCAGCGGCGCGGGCGCGATCGTGCTCAAGCACGTCGAAGACGCGCGTGCGGATGGCGATCACATCTATGCGGTGATCCGCGGCACGGCGATCAACAACGACGGTGCGTCGAAAGTGAGTTACACGGCGTCGAGCGTGAGCGGGCAGGCGAAGGCGATGCTCGACGCTTTCGCCTGCGCGGGCGTTGCGCCACGGGCAGTGGGCTACGTCGAGACGCACGGCACCGGCACGGTAGTCGGCGATCCGCTCGAAATCGATGCGCTGACAAAGGCGTTCCGGCGCCACACACAGGACAGCGCGTTCTGTGCGGTCGGTTCGGTGAAGACGAATATCGGACATCTCGAACAGGCGTCGGGGATCGCAAGCGTGATCAAGGTCGCGCTTGCACTCGATCGCGGGCAGATTCCACCGAGCCTGAACTTCGATACACCGAATCCCAGGATTGCGTTCCCGCAGACCCCGTTCTTCGTGAACACCGCGTTGCGCGACTGGCCGCGCGGCGCTGCGCCGCGGTTCGCGGCCGTCAATTCGCTCGGTCTTGGCGGCACAAATGCGTTCGCCGTGCTTGAGGA
Organism: Paraburkholderia sp. BR10937; assembly: GCF_040965695.1. Lineage (NCBI taxonomy): Bacteria > Pseudomonadati > Pseudomonadota > Betaproteobacteria > Burkholderiales > Burkholderiaceae > Paraburkholderia > Paraburkholderia sp. BR10937. Next base: position 27,476 of record NZ_JBFRCL010000057.1, on the reverse strand, counting down.
GGCACCCGTTCGGGCGCCGACGACCGTTGAGGACGACCGTCCGCTGCACGTGCTCACGCTGTCTGCCCGCTCCGGGCGCGCGCTCGGAGCGCTCGCGGACCGATGGCGCCAGTCTCTTGCGACGACAGACAAGCCGGTTGCCGACCTCTGCCATACCGCGAATACCGGGCGCCAGCCGTTCAACTGGCGGCTGACGGCGATCGGCGGCACAGCGAGCGAACTGGCGGCGCAACTCGCTGCGCCCCCGTCGGTGGAGCGCCTTGGCAAGCGCCCGCTTGCGTTCCTGTTTGCCGGGCAGGGCGCGCAGTACGCCGGGATGGCGGCCGCGCTGCATCGAACGCAGCCGGTATTCCGCGCTGCGCTTGACCGCTGCGACACATTGTTGCGCCCGCATCTCGGCAAGCCGCTGCTGTCGGTCCTGTATGGGGACGCGCGCTCAAAAGCGCGCATTGACCAGACCGCGTATGCGCAGCCAGCGCTCTTTGCAGTCGAATGGGCGCTTGCCGAACTCTGGCGGTCGTGGGGCATCATGCCGGACGCAGTGCTTGGGCACAGCGTTGGCGAATACGTGGCGGCCTGTGTGGCCGGCTGCTATGACCTCGAGACAGGCATTGCGCTGATCGCGGCCCGCGGCCGGCTGATGCAGGCGTTGCCGAAGGGCGGTGCGATGGCCGCGCTCTTCGCAGGGGGAGAGACGGTCGCGCAACTGCTTGACATTTGCGACCCGCAGGCAATTGGCATCGCTGCGTACAACGGGCCCGAGAACACGGTCGTGTCGGGTCGCGCAGAGGCCGTCGCCGAAGTGCTCGCGCGTGCGCAGCAGGCGGGCATCGGCGGGCGGGAGCTGAGCGTCTCGCATGCATTCCATTCGCCTTTGATGGCGCCTGCTGCGACTGGGCTCGAAGCGCTTGCGGGCAACTATTGCGCGGCCGCGCCGACGATCCCGCTCGTTGCGAACCTGACTGGCGCCTTCGCGGACGCTCCGCCGACACCCCGGTACTGGAGCGATCACGCGCTGCAGCCGGTGAGTTTCATTCGCGGTGTGCGCACGCTCGCACAGGCTGGCATTGTCGATTTCGTTGAGGTTGGCCCCGGCACGACGCTCGTGTCGCTCGCGCAGCAGATTCTGGGCGATGGCGAAGCAGGCGAGCGGCGCTTCCTCGCCTCGATCGGACCCGACCGTGAATGGAGCGAGCTGACGGCGTCGCTTGCCGCGCTGTGGCGCAGCGGCACGCCAGTCGACTGGCGTGCGTTCGACGCACCGTACTCGCGGTGCCGCGTGTCCGCCCCGACCTGTGTGTTCGAGCGCGAGCGTTACTGGCTCGACGCGGGCCGCGGCGTGCCGGCGGGAAACATTGGTTTTGCGGTCGGTACCGCAACGGGACCCGGAGGCGATATTCCGGGCAGGCGTCTGCTCTCGCCGCTCGCCGCGTGGCAGTTCGCCGCGACCTACGACCTCGACACGGTACCGTGGCTCACCGATCACCGGATTTTCGGGATGGCAGTGCTACCGGTGACAGCGGGGCTGGTTGCCCTCGCGGTGGCCGGGAACGAGCGTTTTGCAGGCGCGCCCGTGTCGGTTGAATCTTTGACGTACGACGATGCGCTCGTTGTCCCCGATGACGGCGCGCGCGCCGTTCAGGTCGTTCTGCAAGGCGATGGGAGTGACATTGATGCCGAACTCGTCAGCCGCAGTGCGACTGACGACGCGTGGCGGCGCCACCTTCGCGCGCGGGTGTGTGCGCGTGCCGCACCACGCCTCGCGTCGATCACGATGCCGTTACCCGCATCGGCAGACCTCGAAAGGATGGTGCCGATCGAGCCGTTGCGATACTACGAGGTGATCGCACCGCTCGGATTCGGCTACGGCCCGGGCTTTCGCGGCATCGTCGCATTGTGGCAGGGCGATGAGGAAGCGCTGGGCCGGGTGGAACTGCCCGCGCATCTCGAAGTGGCCGCGTATCCGCTGCATCCCGCTCTGCTTGACGCGTGCCTGCATATCTATCCCGCGCTCGTACCCGAGTACCGTAGCCTTACCGGCCTAGAACCGAAACCGGAAGGCACATGGTTGCCGATTTCAGTCGAACGGTTCGAGATCGAGCGCACGGGTGCCGGGCACGTATGGGTACGGGCGAAACGGCGCCCGGCGCAGGCGGACGTCGTCACACTGGATATTGAGATCTACGGCGATGACGGCGCTCCCGTCGCACTGCTCGGTGGACTGACGGTGAAACCGATCACGCGCACGCAGATTTCGCCGCAGGTCAACTCACGCAATCGCGCGCTGCATCGGCTCGAATGGATCGAGCGGCCCATGCAGCCGCTGCAGGACGCGCCTGCGGCCGGACCGTCGAACTGGCTGATCGTCACCAGTTCCGATCTCGGCATCGCCGACGCGCTCGACGCACGGCTACGTGCACTCGGACACCATACGTCCGTGCTGCCGCTTCCGGAAAGCGGCACGGACGGCGACGTGCAGGCGTCGCTCGGCACCGCGCTGTCCGCGCACCCCGACGGGACCGGCTCCGTTGGTGTGGTGCTCCTGCATGGGCTCGGCGAGCGCGTGGACGAGGCCACCTCAGTCGACGCACTCGCCGCGGCCGAGCGCCGCTTCAGTGGCGGTACGCTTGCGCTCGTGCGTGCGCTCGCCGAAGCGAACATCGAGGCCGCGCCACGCGTCTGGCTCGTCACGCGCGGCGCGCACGCCCCTGTGGCGCGCGCGCCCGGCGGCGACCCGCTGCAGTCGTCAGTCTGGGGCATCGGACGTGTTGCCGCGCTCGAATATCCCGAACTATGGGCCGGGATGATTGACATCGGCGGGAAAGAAGACGCCGCAGCACTGGCAGCGGAGTTGTTCGCCGTTGACGGCGAAAATGAGGTCGCGTTGCGCGCGGGTCGCCGCTATGCCGTGCGCCTCGATCAGGATGACGAACCGGCGCCCGAACGGATTGTTCCGCCGTTCGATCCGGCCGCGACCTATCTCCTTACCGGAGGGCTGGGGGCGCTCGGTCTGAAGGTCGCGGACTGGCTCATCACCGCGCAGGGCGTCCGGCATCTGGTGTTGACGGCGCGTCGCGCCCCAGGCGAACAGGCCAGGGCGGTTCTCGAGCGTTGGGAAAAGCAGGGGGCGAGTGTGGTCGTCAGGCAGGCCGACATCACGCGCGAGGCGGACACGCATGTGCTGATCCGGCAGATCGGGGCCGAGCTACCGGCACTGAAGGGCGTGTTCCACTGTGCAGGCAATCTTGACGATGGCGTGCTAGCACAGATGGACTGGGACAGGTTCGCGGGAACGACCGGTCCCAAGGTGCTCGGTGGCTGGGCGCTGCACGTCGCGACGCGTGACCTGCCGCTCGATCATTTTGTGTTGTTCTCCTCCGTGCTGAGCCTGACGGGGGCGATGGGGCAGGCGAATTATGTTGCCGGTAATGCATTTCTCGACGGTCTGACCGAATATCGGCGCCGGCTCGGTCTGCCGGCGCAGGCGATCAACTGGGGGCCGTGGGGCGGTGAGGGTCTTGCGACTGAGTCAGGAGAACGGGGCGCGGCAATCTGGCGCGCGCGCGGCACAGTGTACATTGAAACAGAAGAAGGGATCGCGCTGCTGCACGCGATTCTCGCGCGCGGGGTCCAGCAGAGCATCGTTTCGATCACTGAATGGCCGCAATGGGCCGCGCAGTACCCCAGGCGCCCGCTCCTGCTTGAGCGGCTCGTGCGTGGTGCGCCAGCGCCTGCTGCCAGCGCCCTCTTCACGCGCGCCCAGGTGAATACGCGGCTGGGATCGGTGCCGGACCACGAACGGCGTGACGTGCTGCGCGACATCGTCGGTCAGATGGTCCGCGCCATCCTTGAAGTCAAGGGCGCTTTCGATTCGACACAGCCGCTTCGCGAGCTAGGTCTCGATTCGCTGATGGCGATCACACTGATCAACCAGCTCGATGCGGCCATTGGCGTGAGATTGCCAGCCGCAGCAATGCTCAAGGGGCCAAGTCTCGATCAGCTTGTCGACGAACTGCTACCGAAGGTCAAGGTTGAGAGCGACGACGCCGTACCCGAACAGATGGGGGCAGCGATGCCTGCGCTTGTACAGACCACCTTGAGCACGGCGGCTTCGGCGACTGTGCCGGCCGAACGATGGCTTGTCCGGATCCGGCCGAATCCCGAGGCGCGTTACCGGTTGATCTGCTTTCCGTTCGCAGGTGGCGGTTCAGCCGTCTACCGCGCGTGGGCAGATGCGACAGGCCTGGATGCGGAGATCCTTGCGGTCGAGCCGCCCGGCCGGCTCTCGAGGATTAGCGAGCCGCCCGTGAACCGGATCGACGCGTTCGTCGATGGTCTGCTCGCCGAGCTGCGTCCGCTGCTGGACCGGCCGGTCGCATTCTTCGGGCACTGTGTCGGCGGTCTGACCATGTACGAAACGACGCGTGCACTGATCGAGCGCGAGGGCGTTACACCCGCGCACCTGTTCGCATCGGGTGCGCGTCCGCCGCACCGCCTCGTTGCCGATGCCGCGTTCGAGCGCAGGCTCGCGGCGACGCTTGTCGAACTGCGTGAATTCGATATTATCGCACCGCTCTACCGGCAACCGGATGACGTCCTCGCGGAAGCGCTGCGTCACTTCCAGATCGAGGCGACCGAGCGGATGCTCGCGATTCCGGAGTTGCGCGAGCTCGTGCTGCCTGTCGTGCGGGCGGAGTTCGAGATGGCAAGCCGCTACGTGTTTGTGCCGCGTTCGCCGTGGTCCGTGCCGATCACCAGCTTTCGGGGCAAGGACGACATCTATGTGACGCACGAGGACGCGCTCGCGTGGCGCGATTTCACAACAGGTGAGTTCAGCCTGTTTACACGCGACGGGGCGCATTTCGGCGTCGTCGACGATCGCGCGTTCATTCTGGATGCGATTTCGGACGCGCTTGCCGGGTGAACACCGATGACAATGATGCCCGTAATGACGACGCGGTGGTTCCCCTCGGCGACCCCGACGACGACAGCGCGGCTGTCGCTGTTCTGTTTTGCGCATGCCGGCGGTGGCGCGTCGGCATTTCGCGGCTGGCGTCGCCTCCTCGAACCTGCGATCGATGTGTTCGCTGTCCAGTTGCCGGGGCGCGAGAGCCGGCTCGACGAGGTTCCGCATACTCGCATGGACCAGGCTGCAGACGAGGTCGCAGCGGCGATGCAGCCCTATCTTTGCCGACCGTTTGCGTTGTTCGGACACAGTATGGGGGCGGCGATCGCGTTCGAGGTGGCGATGCGGCTCACGTGCGCGCCCGTGCATCTGTTCGTGTCGTCGTGGCTGCTGCCTAAACCTGCGCCGCATCCGGGACGTTTCGTGAACCAGGTGACGGACACGGAGTTGCTCCAGACGGTTTCGCGATACGGCGGCCTGCCCGACGGGCTGTTGCGCGACGCCGAATTCGCACAGGAATTCGTGCGCGTGTTGCGCGCCGACATGACGCTGCTCGATGCTTACCGGCCCGCCGTGGTGCAACTACGCTGTCCGGTGACCGTACTCGGCGGTGCAGACGACCCTGTTGTGCGTGCCGCCGAACTTGAGCGCTGGAGGGGGGTCGAGCGCGTCGCGGCAGTGCGTGTCTTTCCGGGCGGCCACTTCTATCTGCGCGATTCGCAGTCGGCATTGCTCGATACGATTTCGCGGCAAATGCTTGGCTTGCCCGCCGACCTGCAATGAGCGGAGCTTCATGGTGACGCGGGAGGGGGCGCAAATGGACGACGATCTACAGTACCTAAAGGAAATGAAGCACCGGCTCCGGCGCATTCGCGAATATACACGGGAGGGCCGTCGCGCATTCATGGCGTCGAACATGATGCAGGACGCTGTCGTGCGCAACATTGAAATGATCGGCTACACATGGACCTGTCTCAGTCCAGAGTACCGGTTGAGGTTACCGGACTTTCCGTGGCGGCTGATCGGCGCGCGCGTCGACTACCTGATGCACCAGCGCAACCCGGAACGGTTGAGGAAGCTCGTCTGGCTCGCAGTGCGGCGTAGTGTGCCAGAACTAGAGCGGGCGATGCGCAAGCATGTTCCAGAGATCGATGGAATGCCCGTGGACCGCGGTGCATTGCCCGGCCCGCGTCCGGACCTGAAAGCCGTAGCGCAACGGGATGAACGGGCCGCATGACGGATCATTCTCATCACCGTACCCTGTGTAGCACGATGTCCAACACGGACGCAGACGTAGGCGAAAGGAGCAGTCATGAACCTTGCCGGAAAAACGTTGTTTATGTCGGGGGGTAGTCGCGGCATCGGTCTCGCGATCGCGGTGCGCGCAGCCCGCGACGGTGCCAATGTTGCGCTCGCCGCGAAGACCGCGACGCGACATCCCCATCTCGAAGGGACGATCTACACGGCTGCGAAAGTAATTGAGGACGCAGGTGGCCATGCGTTGCCGCTCGTCGCCGATATCCGCGACGAAGCGCGGGTGCAGGCAGTTGTCGATGAGACAGTTGCAGCGTTCGGCGGGATCGACATCGTGGTCAACAACGCGAGCGCGATTCGCCTGACCGGCACACTCGACACGCCTGTCAGTCGCTACGACCTGATGCATGGCGTGAACGGACGCGGCACGTTTGTCTGCGTACAGGCGTGCGTGCCGCACCTACGCAGGTCGTCAAATCCCCATATCCTCACACTGTCGCCACCGTTGTCGACGAACCCAAGGTGGTTTCGTGACTACCCGCCGTACCTGATCGCAAAGTACACGATGAGCCTGTTCACGCTCGCATTTGCGGCAGAATTCGCGGACCTTGGAATTGCCGTCAACTCGCTGTGGCCCAGAACGACGATTGCGACTGCGGCGGTGCGCAACGTGCTCGGTGGCGAGGACATGATCGCGGCGTCGCGCACGCCTGAAATCGTTGCCGACGCCGCGTACGCGATTCTCACGCAGCCGGCAGCCACATGCACTGGCAGGTTTTTCATCGACGACGAGGTACTGCTTGCCGCAGGCGTGCGCGATTTCGCCCATTATGACATGCAGGCGGGCGCGCCCTTGCAGGCGGACTTCTTCGTCGATGCGTTGCCGGGCATGCGCTCTGCCGACATGTTCGCCAAACAGATCGCGTCGCCGTGACGTTTCACGGCGCGAACCACAATGACAATGAGCACATCCCGACTCAAGGCACTGATGCTGAAGGAAACGGACAATGGCGTCCTACCGTCAATCGAATGGCTGAACGTCGACAATCTGCCGGACGGCGATGTCGTCGTCGACGTCCATTACTCAAGCGTCAACTAAAAGGACGCGATGGCGATTGCCAATCGCGGGATTATTCGTACGTTTCCAGCGATACGGGCATCGATCTCGCCGGCGTTGTCGCGACGTCGGCCAGCCCCGGGCTCCAGCCGGGCGACGCAGTCGTGCTGACAGGCTGGGGGATAGGCGAGCGTCACTGGGGCGGTTTGACACAGGTCGTCCAGTCGGACTGGCTCGTCCCGTTGTCGCCTGGTCTCACGCCAAGGCGGGCGATGGGGATCGGCACCGCCGGGTTCACGTCAATGCTTTGCGCATTCGCTCTGGAACCGCACGACGTCCGTCCCGCGGGCCGGAGAGATTCTCGTGACAGGCGCGAGTGGGGGCGTCGGTAGTTTCGCGATCGTGATCCTCTCACAACTCGGCTATCGCGTCGTCGCAATGACCGGGCGGCCCGAGCACGAAAGCTATCTGAGGTCGCTCGGCGCGGCCCGGACCATCGGCCGCGGAGATTACGCGGTGGCGTGCAAGCCCGGGCGTCACGGCATGATGTTCGAACTGTTCGCGAGTGTCATCGATACCGTTGGCGGCCCCGTGCTGTCGTCAGCGATTGCACGGCTCGCATCCGGCGGCTATGTGGCGGTCTGTGGACTCGTGGTGGGACCGAACTTGAAACCACTGTGTTTCCCTTTCTGCTGCGCGCGATCAACGTCGTTGGCATCGATTCGGTGCGCTGTCCCACGCCGCGACGCGTCGAAGCGTGGGAGCGGCTTTCGGAATGCGTGCCAGGCTCACAGCTCGACAGCATGATTCGCGAGATATCGCTCGAACAGCTCGTCGATGCTGCGGACGAGCTGGCAAAAGGGCGGGGGCATGGCAGGACGGTAGTCAATCTGAAGGCGGACCCCAGATCGGGGTGATGTGTCGGGTCGATGTCCCATGCCTTTGGGAAGCGTTCGGTGTTGACCGGGCTTGGCGAGAGATGTCGCCGGGAGACATGACGGACGGGACGTCGCGAGGTCGTAGTCCCGCAGCGATGCGCGTCCGGCTGGTTGCTTCCCCCGCAGGATTCAGCTTGTGCAACAAGCTCGCGAAACGGGACAGGCCACCGGGTATCCGCGAAAACGCGGCGAGTCCCGGCATGTCCGTTACGGACGGCTTCGCGATGTGCAGGCCGCATTGCTGCTCGAAAGAGGTTCGAAGCGACCAATGGGATGCGTGAGATGTTCTGGCCTGGAGTGACACGCCCATGTATCAACAGTTTCTTTGCCGGCGCGAAACAGGCGTAGGTGTGCCCGACGATGTTCGCGTACTGCTTGCCGGTCTCGAATTCGAAAAATCCCCGAGAACGTTGACTTTTCCGGCGCTATCGCGCGACGAAATTCGGTCTGCGCGTCGCTTCTGCGATGAGCGCGACGCAGTGCGGTTCGCCGCTACGCGTTCCATGCTCCGGGCGCATCTTGCGCGAGAGGTTGGTTTCAGTGATAGCGATCTTGACTTCTCCCGGTCAGCCATGGGTCGGCCATTTCTCAGCAACTGTCCCGGCTCGACGATCGATTTCAACGTTTCTCATAGCGGTGCTTTTGCGCTCGTTGCCTGGTCGCATTGCCGCCGGGTCGGCGTCGACATCGAGCAATGTTCGGCGTCGCTGAATTGGGAAACCCTGCAGGATAGGGTGCTGGGTGAGTCGGATCGCGCTGCGTTTTCAGCGCTGCCGCACCAGAAGCGACGCGACCAGTTCTTTGACGTCTGGGTCGCGAACGAGGCATTTCTCAAGGCGCACGGGAGTGTCGGAGCCGGGCTCGCCGATTTTTCTGTGCTGTGGCCAGGGGTTCTGTCGCGGTAAGACGATTTGGGCGAACGATAACGATATGATGAGGATTGCTTACATCGCCAGCGAGTAGAATTGCCGGGCGGCCGATGGCTTGAGTTCGCCTGCGTCTTCCATCTGCCCCTTGGCGATCATATGCATGAGTTCAATGCCGCTCAACAAGATGCGGGCACAATGAAATTCCTTGAATCCCAAGATGGGTCGGGTACGGCGCTTGATCGCCCGATGGTCTTGTTCCACGATATTGTTGAGATACTTGGCCTGGCGGATCTTGATGGGCGTCTCACGCTCGGCGTTCACGGCGCGCAGCCCGGCCAGATTGGCACTACTCTTGTCGATGGTTACCGTTTCGGGCGCGCCATTCTGATCGACGGCCTTCTCGAAGTACCGTCGGGCCGCCTCCTTGTCCGCTTGGCTCGCAGCAGGAAGTCAACCGTGTTGCCGGCCTTGTCGACGGCGCGGTAGAGATACTTCCATGTACCCCGGTACCTTCACATAGGTTTCGTCCATCCGCCAGTTCTTGCCGACCGGGCGCTTGCAGCGGCGGAACGCCTTTTCAAGCACCGGCAAAAGCTTGATGGCCCGCCGGTGCACGGTCGAATGATCGACCGCGATCTCGCGTTCCGACATCATCTCCTCGAGATTGCGCAGGCTCAGCGGGTAGGCCACGTACCAACGCACGTACACCAACATTATCTCGAGCGGATAGTGCAACCGCTTCAGCACTTTGGCTAGCGCTGGACTCAGCGCTTTCATTGTCGTTCACATCATCCTGTAAGGTCCCGCAGCATACCAGCCTCCGCTATTGCAACAGAACCGTGTAATGTTCCTGGATGCGCAGATCCGACTCGTGATACAGCAGTCCGTCGAGTACATAGGTCGAATCGCGCACACCGACGTTCACGAGGTTCGGATAGAACGGCGCGTACTGGTCGGAGATGTGCGTGTAGAACATGCGTCCGGGCTCGGCGCCGTATTTCGGATTCACGTGTCCCGTGCTCTCGGCCTTGTTGCCCGCACGGAAGCGCTGCCCATCGGATGACGAGGTGGTGCCATCGCCCCAGTGGGCGGCGAACGGAAGGGCGAACTGTGCGTTGACGAGTTCAGCGAGCGCCTGTGAGTAGGTCTCATCCCGGATGTGCCACGCCTGCAGCCACGACAGTTTCGCGTAGGGTATCCGACGGTTGATCATTCTGATATGCGTGGGTTGGTTACCGCATGACAAACAAAACGTCGGGGAGCTGCCTCAATCTAGATTTGAGGGTTGTGCTGTTTCCAGTTACCTCCTAGTGTTGCCAAGAGGGTTCTCTCACCGTTGCCTGGTCCTAGCCCAAACATCCTGTTGCGTGCTCAACTAACCTCTCATGCTGGCTAAGCCCAACTGAGGGGGGCGACGTGTTGCCCGGTTGCCCAGATAAAGCCTACGAGTTCGCGCGCAATGGCGGTACAGATTGGTTCTTGAGCTTGCCGCGTGCCATCAGGTTTCGAAAGCGCTGACACAGCCGCTTTTGCGCCGCGATCTCCTGGACCTCCGGCGGTGTACGCTCTGCGCGCCGCTGCAGGATTGCGGTCTTTCGTGCGGGATGTCGGTAGGCCCACGCTGCTTCAACCAGCATGCGTCGCACATGGCTGTTGCCCGTCCGCTTGCGTCCACCTCGAGCGGCCCATGTAGCGATAGCCATGGCGCGACAGAAACGACGGCAGCCATTGCTTGGCCTGGCGTTGCAGATGCTTCATGTCCTCCCGCGCACGGGGCAGATCGCGCAGCGCCTCCTGTGCCTCATCCGGAATCCACACGGGGCTCAACTCGCCGGCTCGGTGCAGGCGCGCCAGGCTTAGGGCCTCGCGCCGGTCGGTCTTCACACGTTCGCCCGGCTTCTTCGGAATCAGCGACGGCGCCACGACCTGACAGTCCTGCTTGAGCTCACGCAGCTGTCGGCAAATTGTGTAGCCGCAGGGGCCGGCTTCGTAGCAGAACGACAACCTTCCCGTGCCGCGCCTGACCTGTGCCACCAGTTTCGCGATGGCCTCGGGCGTGATCACGATCTCGCCCATATACCGCAGCTCGCCGGCCGTGTCGGCGACCGCCACGGCAACCGTTTCCTGATGTACATCCAGGCCCACGTACTTGCTAAACTTGTTCATGACCTGCCCCCTCAATGCGGCTCTGAGCCGCGGTGTAGCCCACCTCAAGCTTAATCCGCGTACCTTGAGGTGCGGCAGGTCCATACATGATGTCTAGGGGTCAGATTTCAATCGGCGTTGACACCGTCGCGGGAGTCGTCCATCACATCAGACCATCACGGGCGACCGCCCCTCTGGCTCTGACACCGTTTGTCCGCAACCCCACATTGCCTACATCCGTCGGCCCGATTGGAAGAAATTCGACACTTCACGTCGAGATGGCCAGACTCCGTTGGCTGTGTCGTGCTCGCATTCAGCGCCAGCGACCTTCAGCCGTACGCCTACCACGTGCATATGCTCACCGGATGGCCACCGCGCGAACCGGTTGCGATCTGGCTGCGCGTTTACCGCGTCACCTCGCAAGGCTCAAACCATTGCAGAGCATTGGGTTTGGACTGCGGCCGCGCTTGAAACCATTAGCAACCGATGCACATGTGATGGCGTTGGCCCAAGTTTTGCGTTTGCTTTTCGCGGACCATTATGAGTGGATTGAATTAGGACTTACGCAGCGTCGAGTGTTGCGCCTTTATGTCTCGACCAACTGCACGCTGACCAACTTCGCCGACCACGTTGACAACATGAGCCACGATGCCATCAACCGTTTTTTGCGACGGGAGCACATGACGCTGCGCCTGGTGTGGGACAACGTGCGTGGGCAGCTCGTCGCGCATGAAGACGGCTGCATCGTATTCGACGATTCCGTGACCGACAAGGACTTCTCGCACAAGATCGAACTCGTGCGGCGGCAATACAGCGGCAACGCCCACGGCCTCATCAAGGGCATCGGTGTGGTGAACTGTGTGTACGTGAATCCGCAGAGCGGCGAATACTGGATTATCGATTACCGTATTTACGATCCGGACGGCGACGGCAGGTCCAAACTCGATCACGTGCTGGACATGCTGACCAACGTGGTTCATCACAAAAACCTGCCGTTTCGCCGCGTGCTCATGGATATGATGCTGTTCATCGAATCGCTTTGGAGGACGTACTACTGCCCGCTGCGCAGTAACCGGCTGGTCGACGACTCCGAAGGTGAATTGCCATACCGGCATGTTGATTCGCTGCAATGGGACGCCCATTCTCTCGCGCACGAAGACGATCAAGATCAGGGGCTTTCCGAAACATCACAAGGTGAAACTGTTCCGGGTAGAGGTGTCGACACACCGCACGGACTGGGTCGTGACCAACGAGCTCACCCAGGATTCTTTGCCGGCGACACAAGACGCGTGTGGCCTGCGATGGAAGGTCGAGCAGTTAAACCGCGAACTCAAGCAGCTCACGGGTCTTCAGCGTTGCCAGTGCCGAAAGGCCGGCATCCAGCGCAACCATATCGCGAGCGCGGTACTCGTATGGGTCCGTCTGGCCGATATCGCGCGCAAGACCGGGCGCACGCTCTACCAAGTCAAGCAGAACTGCTCGATGATTTCCTCCGCCGCGAACTCAGAAATCCGTCCGTAACCATGCGTTTTGCGTAAGTCCTATGAATGACGATTGAACACGAAATCAAATCTCAACGGCGCTGCAGTTACAGCCGGCGTTTTTGCGCGAGCACCCAACACGGTTGCGGAGCGTGTGCCTGCCACGAACCCGCGACCCTTGTCTGGACGGATCACGGGGACTGCGTACACGCACAAGGAATGCGGCTAACACTGGCACGCAAACCACGACAACGGCAAGGATTGCGGCAATGCAATAGGGGAGTGTTCAAAAGTGTCAAAGCCACCATGCCGAATGTCTACTGACATTACAAGATGACAAAATTAGACGCTTCTTTGCACGCCGTGCCGTCCGGCCAAGACTCTGGGCTTTCTTGCCTCATCATGATGGCGATGTTGCACGGCCTTCCGGTTGATGAATCTCAGCTGCGCCACCAATTTGGGAACAACGTCTTTGGCAACCAGTTGCTGCTGTTGGCGGCCAAGGAAATCGGCATGACAGCAAAGCTGGTGCATCAGTCCGTGGACCGAATTGATCGCGCTCCGTTGCCAGCCATCGGTATCGACAACGACGGGCAGTATTTCATCGCAGGAAAATACGATACTAGTGGGGAAGAGCCGCGAATGGTCATGCAACGGCCGGGTAGCACACCAGTTATCCTCCCATTGAATGAATTCATCGGGTTATGGTCCGGGAAGCTAATTTTTTGCACCAGCAAAGCTAGTTTTACCGGAAACCTGGCCAAGTTCGACTTCACGTGGTTTATCCCTGCGATCGTAAAATATCGGAGTCTGCTGCGCGAAATTTTATTGATATCCCTAGTATTGCAAATCATCGGCCTTGTCACGCCGATGTTCTTTCAGGCCGTAATGGATAAGGTTCTTGTCAGTAATGCGATGCAGACGTTGAATGTGATCGCGATTGGGCTCATTTCTGCGATCTTCTTTGAAGTGACCTTGACTGCAATTCGAAACTGGGTATTTGCTCATACCAGCAGCAAGATCGACGTTGAACTCGGAGCTCGGCTATTCCGCCACCTGTTAGGCTTGCCGCTAACGTATTTTCATACTCGCAGGGTTGGTGATTCAGTGGCGCGCGTACGGGAGTTGGAAAATATCCGAAGTTTTTTGACCGGCAACGCCATGACATTAGTGCTGGATCTGATTTTTTCGATCGTATTCTTTGCTGTAATGATGGTTTACAGCGGAGCGCTAACGTTAATTGTGACTGTCTCGATTCCGCTCTATGCACTGCTATCAATGGTGTGCACGCCTATCATTCGCAACCGACTTGATGCCAAGTTCAATCGCAGCGCCGAAAACCAATCGTTTCTGGTTGAGACGATCAGTGGGATTGATACCGTCAAGGCGATGGCCGTCGAACCCCGCTGGACTCAGAAGTGGGACAAACAGCTAGCTGCCTATGTAGCCGCGGGGCTGTCTGTCAATAACGTCGCGGCCATCGCCAATAGCGGGGTCACACTGATAAGTAAGCTAGTCAACGTAGCCATCATGTGGTGGGGCGCGAAGCTCGTGATAGACCAAAAGATGACAGTAGGTGAATTGGTTGCTTTCAATATGCTGGCAGGGCAGGTCTCCAACCCAATCTTGCGCCTAGCGCAACTATGGAATGATTTCCAGCAGGTAGGCGTCTCAATGGGAAGATTAGGCGACATCCTCAACGCTCGCACGGAGGTCGTCGGCCGCAAGTCGCGCTTGCCGAAGCTGACCGGTGCGGTGGAATTCGACCGTGTTGTGTTCCGCTATCGGCCCGATGCACCGGAAGTCATTCGCGGAGTTTCATTGTCCATCAGGCCGGGCGAGGTGATTGGAATTGTTGGTCGTTCGGGTTCGGGAAAAAGCACGCTTACGAAGCTGGCACAAAGGCTCTACATCCCGGAAAGCGGGCGTGTACTAATTGACGGTCACGATATTGCTACGATTGAAACCGCTTCATTGCGCCAGCAAATCGGAGTGGTGCTGCAAGAAAACATGCTATTCAATCGATCGATACGAGACAACATCGCGTTGTCAATGCCGAACGCCTCTCTGGATGCGATCATCGCAGCGGCTAGCCTTTCCGGTGCGCATGAGTTTATTTGCCAGTTGCCAGAAGGATACGACACGATGGTAGGCGAGCACGGCACCGGTCTGTCGGGCGGGCAAAGGCAACGCGTTGCGATTGCCCGTGCGCTCCTTCCCAATCCGCGAATCCTGATTTTTGACGAGGCCACGAGCGCATTGGACTATGAATCGGAGAAGATCATTCACAAAAACATGCGAAGCATCTGCCGTGGGCGCACTGTGCTGATCATCGCGCACCGACTATCAACCGTCCGTGGGGCGAATCGCATCGTGACAATGGAGCGCGGCCAGATAGCGGAGGTCGGCAGTCACGAAGAGCTCCTCAAGATCCCGCAGGGAATGTACGCTCACTTGTACAGCCTGCAGCAGGGGGGCATGGCGTGAATCTGCGTCACCAATGGCAGGCATGGGGTGAACTGTGGCGCAGGTACCGCGATCATTTCGCGTACGCGTGGCGGGAGAGACGCGCACTTACACCACGTGACCTGAACTCCGAGGAGGCGGAGTTTTCGCCTGCAGCTCTATCGTTGCAGGAAAAACCGGTCTCGCCAACTGGCCGCTGGGTGGCAAAGATCTTAATTCTGTGGATTGTAGTCGCAATCACGTGGTCAATTCTGGGGCATGTCGACATAGTTGTGAATGCCGTCGGCAAGGTGATTCCATCAGGATACAGCAAGGCTCTTGCGTCAGTTGAGGTCGCTCGCGTGCGAGCATTGCACGTCACGGAAGGTCAGACGGTTCACGCTGGCGACGTTCTCGTTGAACTCGATTCGCGCACTGTGGACAGCGACCTAGAAAAGGCTCGCGGCGGTGCAGCGATAGCTGCATCGCACGCTGCCGGTGCACGCGCTTTGATTGCGGCGGTTGACAGCGATCGGCCGCCTGTTCTGGCGCCGAATTCGGGCGTTCCGCGTGAGCGCTGGCATGAAACCGAACAGAACTTGAACGGGCAGTGGCATGACTATGTCGCCAAGCGGCGCCGATTGGAGGGAGAGATCAGCCACGCTGAAGCGGCGCTTCCGTTGGCAGTAGAGCGCGAGCGGGACTACGCGCAGCTGTCGAAAGAAGACGACGTGTCACGCGATGCATATCTCAAGAAGAAGCAGGAGCGTATCGACCTCCAGGCTCAACTTATTGACGCGCGAAACCAGAGAGCGGTTTTGATTGCGGAAACGCGCAAGACGGCACTCGATGCGCTGGACGACGCGGAGCGGGTGCTCAATGATGCTACGAAGGATGCTGCACGCGCCGAAGCGCACGGCGACCTTCTCAAACTGGTTGCGCCTGTGGACGGTACTGTGCAGCAACTGGCTGTACATACTATCGGAGGAGTGGTCCCGGCGGCTGTGCCTTTGATGAAGCTAGTTCCCACCAAGAGCAAGGTAGAGGTCGAAGCCTTTATCGAAAGTAAGGATGTCGGTTTCGTCAGGGAGGGACAAAGCGCGGCTGTCAAGATCGATGCCTTCGAATACATAAAATACGGCACTGTTGCTGCGCGTGTGACCCATGTTTCACACGACGCTATCAAGGATGAGAAGCGGGGGCTGATTTATTCCGTAAAGGTGATGCTGGATCGACCGACGATGGAAATTGATGGCCGATCCGTTGCCCTGACGCCTGGTATGGGCGTAAGTGTCGAAATCAAAACTGGAACGCGACGAGTCATTGAATATGTTTTGTCACCGCTTATTGAGGAATCCCGCGAGAGTTTGCATGAACGGTAAGAGAGCGAGCAGCCGGCTGCGCGGAATAGTGATTCTGCTTGGCTTATTCGTCGGCGCACGCGCCCATAGCTCTGGCGTACCGGACCTTCTGGAAGACCCGCTGCTGACCCGACCGCCCCTGCTCAGTCATGGTGCCATTTTACAAAGTGGAACGCCGGCGGTTACATGTCCCGCCGCCATCGATCTCGCACGGCCGCTGACCTTGGCCGGCGCAGTCGACATCGGTTTATGCAACAACCCACAGATCGGTGCTTCGTTTGCCGCAATCAAAGCGCAAGCCGCGGCGGTCGGCGAAGCACGGGCGTCCTATCTTCCAACGCTGTCGGCAGATGTATCACCCTTACGTACCCGGACACAGTACCCTGACTCGCCTATTTCTAGCTCAACCGCAAATGGGCATACCCTGAGTGCGGGCGTGGCTTGGCGAATGTTCGACTTTGGCGCGCGCGCTGCGAGCAGCGAAGCTGCAAACCGTTCATTGCAGGCCGCTTTGGCTAGCCACGACGCGTCGATTCAAAAGGTGATGTCGGACATTGTGGAGGCTTACTTCAACGCACAGATGGCTCAGGCGACGCTAGCGGCGCGCGCCGAATCTACCTCGATGGCTCAACAAACCTATGAGGCCGTTGAACGCCGGCAGCGAATGGGCGTGGCTGAGCAAAGCGATAGCTTGCAAGCCGCCACGGCCCTTGCCAAGGCGAAACTCGCCGAACAGCAGGCTGCCGCGGACGATCGCGTATCGAATGGAGCTTTGCTCTATTTTCTCGGGGTAGCTCCTTCAACCGAACTGAGGCTCGCAGGATTGGAAGACGCGGCGACATCTCATGTTGTGGAAGACCTGAATTACTGGCTCGAGGAGACTGCCACGCGGCATCCAGCGATTATCGCGGCCCGCGAGCAGTGGAAAGCCGCGCGGGCGGAGGTGAAGGTCGCACGGTCCGAAGGCCTACCGACTATTGACCTCGTGGGCAACTTTTTTCAGAACGGTTACCAGAACCAAGGGATGCAGGCGATTCACAGTAATACAACAACTGTGGGTATCACTGTGACGATTCCGTTCTTTGATGGGTTCTCAAGCACATACAAGGTGAGAAGAGCGCAAGCGCAGGCAGAACAAAGCGAGTCCCAGCTCCATGATACTGAGCAGCAAGTTTTAACGGACGTGATTAAGGCTCAGGCGGAGGCTGTCGCCGCGGCAGGAAAATTGCAAGCCGCGAAAGAGCTGCTTCGAGCGGCCCGCTCTGCGGTTGCGTCTTCGCGGCGGCGCTACGACAAGGGCGTTGCCAACATCCTTGAGTTGCTATCGGTGCAGTCGGCACTTGCGGACGCTCAGCAGGAGCGAGTTCGCAGCGTTGTCGAATGGGAGTCGGACCGCGTGAAGCTGCGGGCGGCAGCCGGCGCACTTGATCGGAGTGCGATAGGAGATCATGTGTTCTAGCGGGGAATCCAGTTTGCCGCAAGCATCGGACTGGCGGTGGTTATGGAGCAGCTGCCATCCGTAATGGGCATTCCCTTTGAAGACGGAGTCCCGGTGATTGAAAGCGCACCGGTTCCTCAAGCGCTGGCCGCCTAATCATGCGACCGACCCGCATACACCACTCTTGACGATTTCTCCGGCATATCAGCGCAAGATGAAACTCAATCTCCACGATCTCTCTTCTATGCGCGTTCATGTGTTTGAAGGGGCCCGGAATAGTTGGTAGGCAGTTTGAAAGGCGTGCCTGCTTGTTCCTCAAGTGTTGTGATTTGTGATCTTTTCAGGGGGTGACATGGCGTCAATTACGCGAAGCAGAAGGGAACTGGTCGTTACGGAAAGACAGGGATTTTTGACGAAATCATCAAAAACGGGCGAGACGATCGAGGGTAGAGTAGATAACAATATCGATGTGTTACGTAATTCACTTGGGAGCCCATTAATCAGCGCAGGATCTGGAAATTTTAACGATATGATCGGCGGTCAAGCCAACTCAGTGGGGCTCGCTCGTAACGATTTCGACTCTATGTCAATTGATTGCGGGCTTCCAAAATCAACTCGTATGTACAGGACCGATGATATCGCCCAAACCGGTGTCAATGGCTTGAGAACCCATCTTTCAGAGCTTACGGATAGAGTCGATATATACCGAAACTGCGTCGCCGCATATCTATCTGATACGATCGATAGCTTTGAAATGCGCAGATATAACGACAAGATCGCCTGCGTTCATCCGCAGCCACAATCACAGCAAAAATACACATACAGCTCGATACTTTCAGATTTACAAAGCGTTGCTAGCGCCATTGGAAGCGGTGGATTAACAGACGCACAATTGAATAGTCTTAAGACTTACGCGTCAGAAGTATCGGCGCAACTTGGAAAATCGTCATGCCTTGCCTATGTGACCAATGCATTGGTCAACGGCAACGCCGCTAACGTTGACTGGACGGGCGGACAGAACACCTCATCCAAGCTGGGCGATCTTGCCCCTGGCAGTAGTCAGCTCCAGTTCAACGAGCTGATTGATAAATGGTTCCTAGGTTCCGACAACCCATCGTTGTCGGGCCTTGGCGGTAGCTATGCGAACGTTACGCACCCGTTGTTCGGCACGAGCGGCGCGCCAACTGCAAACGATGTCAACCAAGGCCGCGTAGGCGACTGTTATCTGATGGCGGCACTCGCATGTGTGGCACAGGATGAGCCGAGCAAAATTGCGTCGATGTTTACGAGTGATGGCAACGGGGTTTACGGGGTTAGGTTCTTTGATGGCCCAGGAAATCCCGTTTACGTTACTGTGAATGATGCAGTTGCTCAAAATGCTGCGGAAAATTCCTGTGATAGCTGGGTTCAAATTCTCGAGAAGGCCTTTGTAGAATACCAGCACATGAACGGCCTCGCGAATCAATATAAAGCAATTGACGGTGGCTGTGACATTGGCCTCACGGCTGTGACTGGAAGGCAAGCGGAGTCCTATGAGTGTTCCTCTTTTTCACAGACATCGTGGGATGACACGGTGAAGCAATCCATCATCAGTGGTTTGAATAATAAAACCGAGGTGATGTACGGTTGCTCTCAGAACACTACGGATCCTTCAGGCCAGATAGAGCTGGTGAACGAACACATGTTCTCTGTTCTTGGGTATGACCAATCAACCGGGGATTTTATTCTCCGGAATCCGTGGGGAAACCATAATGGCAACAATCGATACGACACTCAGTTTGAAGTGTCTGCCGATCAACTTTGGAACAAGGGTGGGGGCGGCGAAGTAATCATTTCAGATCCCGAATCTAATTGCGTTGCCAAATCCACATCCGGTGGCACGCTTGGTAGTCAGGTTAATAGCCTGGTCGCCAGTATGAGCGCGCTGCATTTTCAATCATCCGAATGGGGTGCGGCGTATACGAGGCTGCATTCGGTCGATCAGCAAATCAACACAACACAACACATATAGCGTAGGCCAAAACGCAAGGTGGATCGAAGGTGTGAAGGTCTACCACCCGGGACTGCGGCGAGGCGTCACGCGCGGATGGCGGGCGATGATCAGACGCCGCAGTGCGATTGAGCCAGCCATCGGCCACATGAAAACAGATGGCAAACTCGATCGGAACTGGCCGAAGGGAGCGCTCGGTGACGCGCTGCATGCGACACCCGTCCAACAATTTGGGGTGTTTTTTCATGAGCAAGTACAGCGTGCGGTTCAAGCGCTCGGTTGTCCTTGAACTCAACAGAATACGTTTGTTTCGTCTTCAACTCGTACCTCTGACTCTTCTCGATAAGAAAGTTCAGAGGCGACAACTACTATGACGCCGGGGGCTCATTGAGCCGATCCTCGATCCACTATTCCATGCGGATTCGTATGGTTATCGTCCCAAGCGTACCACGCATGAAGCGGTGCATCGGGTGGCGACGGCGATTGTTCAGTGGAAGACCCGAGTCATAGATCTGAATTTGCGTGCGTACTTTGACACCGTGCGGCATCACCTACTGCTCGAAAAAGTGGCGCGTCGGGTCAATGACCGGGACGCCATGCATTTGCTGAAGCTGATGCTGACGGCATCGGGTAAGCAAGGTGTTCCGCAAGGCGGGGTGATTTCGCCACTGCTCAGTAACGTCTACCTCACTGAGGTGGATCGGATGCTGGGGCGGGCGAAAGAAGCCACGCGCAATGGGAAGTATACCTACGTCGAGTATGCCCGCTTCGCTGATGATCTCGTCGTGCTGATCGATGCACACCCGCGCCATGACTGGCTGCTGGGGGCGGTAAGCAGACGACTACGGGAGGAGTTTGACAGGCTACAGGTCGAGGTGAACGAGGAGAAGAGCCGCACCGTGGATCTGAGATGCAAGGAGAGCTTCGGCTTTCTGGGGTTTGACTTCCGTCAATTCCGCAGCTTCGGGACAGGGCGTGGCGAGCGCACTACACGCCGAAGCTGAAGAAGCGTACGGCGTTACTGCGCAAGCTCAAGGAGGTGTTCCGGCGATACCAGTCACAGCCGGTAAATCCAGTAGTCTAACTGATTAATCCGGTGCTGCGGGGCTGGGTGCATTACTTCGCTATCGGGGACTCCAACGAGTGCTTCAACTTCATCAGGGACTGGGTGGAAAAGAAGATCCGGCGCCACATGGGGCGATCCCGGAACCGACGGGGCTTCGGCTGGAAGCGGTGGAGTAGGCGTTGGCTGTATGAGGAACTGGGGCTGTTTAATGGCTACAGGGTCCGCCGTACCGTCGCACCGAAAGCGCGCCCGGCATGATAGGCCCCATAAACCTTGACGTGAAGCAAACAGGAGAGCGTAGTGCGGGAAAACCGCAAGCTGCGTTCGACGTGGCGGGAGCTGGAAACGTGACTATGGCAGCCGGACTGAGGGCCACCGCGAAAGCGGTGGAAAGACCACCGGAGCCTACCGTGCGCGCGCCAGTTCTCGACCCTACCTGAGAGGGCCTGCGGGTGCGATTCCCGCGGGCTACTCACCCACGGTGTACGGGGGATCTGAGGCGGGGAATTGAAGGCGGTGGACTTGGTCTGGACGAATTGGTTCGTCACGGGGCGCAGCAAGTGATTCAATAAGCGATCGAAGCGGAGCTGGCAGAACTGATGGAGCGGTTCGCGAACGTCAAGACTTTGCACGGGCAGCGCGCCGTCGTGCGCAACGGCTGCTTGCCAGAGCGCGAGGTGTTGACAGCCGCCGGCCCGATTGCTGTGAAGGTGCCAAAAGGTGCGCGACCGATCGGGATCGGGCGTGAAGTTCAATTCGACGATTGGCCGCCGTACGTGAGGAGTCGCCTCGCGTGAGCGCAGCGCTGCCCTGGCTGTATCTGAAGGGTATCTCGACGGGCGATATGAGCGAAGCGTTGAGCGTGCTGCCAGGCGATGACGCCAAGGGCTTGTCGGCCAACGTGGTAAGCCGGCTTAAGGCGCAATGGGCCGACGAGCATGTGGCCTGGAGCCGGCGTGATCTGTCGGAGTCGCACTATGTCTATTGGTGGGTCGACGGCATTCACACGGGGCTGCGCAGCGAGAACTCCGATGGGCAATGCTTGCTCGTGATCATCGGCGTGAAACCGGACGGGAGCAAAGAGCGTGTGGCGATCGGCGATGGGTATCGCGAGACGAAAGCGTCGTGGCTGGAGCTTCTGCTCGACCTGAAAAAGCGCGGTCTGAAGGCAGGACCTCTGGCTGGCGGTCGGCGACGGCGCAATGGGCTTCTGGGCGGCGACTCGGTGCAAGACGATCGACCGGTTCAGCAGAAACTCGCCGCTTGATATCGACCGTCACGATGCTGCCCATACACCACTCTTGACGTTAGCTCTGTTTCGTGTTGCGTGAAGACAAAGAGATCGTGGATTCCGCTCATTGTGAGTGAATGAGGGCGAATGAATGAGGGGGGTGTGACTGCGGCCGCGCTCCGATGTCCCGGACCAAGATTCCCGGTTGAAACTTGCATGTAGAACAGTCATCTCATCCATCGCTTGGCTTCATGACGCCAACCCGGTTCGTGTAAGCCTGGCTGGCGGCGCAGCGGGAAGGGGATTCTGCTGCATAACCCGGGGGTGTCCGGAAGGGGAGATTTGGGGGGCCATATGCGGTTAAAGAGCGCGACGCGCGGCAATGGTCTGTATTTGGACAAGGTAGGTCGACGCAAATCAATTTGCGAGTTTGGTGCGTCGGCTACTTTTCTTTAAGCATATCCTATATTGATAGAAAACGTCGATAAGGAAATGAAAATGGCAACGGGTAAGGTTAAATGGTTCAACGATGAAAGAGGGTACGGATTCATTCAGCCAGACGACGGAAGCTGCGATCTGTTTGTGCATTACTCTGATATCCAGATAGAGGGATTCAAGACGCTACAGGATAATCAAAGGGTAACCTTCGAAGCAAAAAACGGGCCCAAGGGCAGGCAGGCGATAAGCATCCAGCCGCACTGACCATGCGCTTTCTGGTAATGCCGCGGCAGCAAGGAAGACATCGGCGCAATGCGGCATCAGGTGGCCGCCGGTAGGTGGCGTTTAATCTGGGCGAGGAGAGCTGGAACCTAACACTGGTTGATAGCCGAGGTGACACAGCGGCGGAATGGTCGCTGCGCGTGATACGGCAGCTGTCCTCATCGCGAACGCAAGGGTGCGATGCAATCCCGGCAATGCGCACGGTTCTAGAGTCCAATTCGCAGCTTGGCATGTCAATGTCATAGAGCCAGCGTGTATGGCGCCCGGATCGAAGGTTGGGCCTGGGCTGCTTTCTGTGTAGGCCTATCACCTCATGCCGGATATGATGCCACCCCTGTTATTGACGTGCTCGTTCGATACACGGCTAGCTGTTTCGTGCATGCGGATATCGCGGGTTGTGTTATTGCAACATGCAGCGAACGGGAAGGTGTTTCGGTCCACAAACGAAGTTTGACTCCATGTATTCGATCTCACCCACTAGCTCAGCGCGTTGCAATCTCGGAATCAGCTCATCGAACAGAATCCGCATCTCCATGTGCGCGAGATGTCGACCAAGGCATACGTGGCCGCCGACACCGAACGCGATATGTGGGTTGGGTCTGCGATCAATATTGAATGTGAATGGCGAAGGGAAGACTTCTTCGTCGCGATTCGCCGAGCCATAGCACAACATCAGCCAATCTCCTTTGCGAATTTTGCGGCCCCGGATATTAGTGTCGGCAGTCGCTGTACGCATGAAATGATGAACCGGCGATGCGAATCTAAGGCATTCATCGATAAAATGTGGAATGAGCGATCGATTTGCCTGAAGCTGTGGTAGCAACTCCATAAAGCGGCACAATGCCCACATTGCGACCGACGTGGACGACGACACTGTATGATGCCCTGCGGCAGCGATAATTACGTAATAGCCGAGGCGGGTTACGTCATCGATAGGCTGCCCATTGATGACCGCGTTGGCTAGCAAAGTCGCGACATCATTGCGCGGGTCCTTCCGGCGCGCTTCGTTTAAGCTTTCGAAGTACTCCCTGAAGTCGTCAACTACAGACAGGAGCGCATTGCCCGTCGCACTGCTCGCGTCGCCTTGGCGCACCGTATCGCGTGTGTATTCCTCGTCTTCACTCCCGAACATCTCGTAAGTTAGTGCAAGTATGCGAGGAAAATCCTCCTGAGGGACACCGAGAATATCCATGATTACGTGCAGTGGGTACTGCGACGCGAATGCGCCTGAAAAATCGATCACCTTTCCGTTGTGTTGCTGCAGCTTCGCGACCATCGCACGGGCTAGCGATCTAATACGGTCTTCAAGCTTGAGAATACTGTTCGGCATGAACCAGGATTGAGTCAGCGCGCGTAAACTTTTGTGTTCTTCGCCATCGATGTGCACGAGCGACCGAACAATGTTCGGTGAACCGGTCGTGGACATAATATGCTCTATCGATGCTCTAGGGCGACACACGACAGAATAATCTCCATTATGGAATAGAGAATTATTCCGTGAGATCATAGAGACGTCGGCGTGTTTTGTAATCACCCAAAACGGGTCATGCCCGGCAGCCGTCGCTCTCCCGACAGGGTTGTTTGCGCGTACCCAAGTGTAAATTTCGTGGAGGCCATCGATGTCCGTGTGGGACTTCGGATCGACGATGCGGTTCGCTATTTCTCTTGGTAGGTCATATTTTTGCATTCTGTTTGAGTCCAGGGGAGGTTCGTGTTAGTGGACGCGCGACACGAACGAGCGTCGACGCGCGCGATGATCCAGTCTGCTAACGTAGAGAGCTCATTTCAGTTGGTGCTTGCCGATCGATTTAACTTTATCGCAGGCGGGTGCTCCCCGCGGGTGGTGGTTGGTGTGGTGGCTGTCAATTTTCGTCCGGGGTATCTAATTATCATATTATGATTTCTCATTTCATCCTTAATCCATATCAACATTGTTCTTTGATATCGACGATATTGAGAATACGCGGCGGAACGTATGCAAATTAGTGCGCGGACTGTAGTCTCCTGTTGAAGTTAAGATAATTAATTGGTGTGATGGTTTCGCCAGTTTAACCAATAAGACGCAACGCCGATCAGGAATGTCAGGAAGGTCAGAAAATTTAGTCATGCATCGAAAGTGGGGGCGTGACTCGCCAACGCTGGCAGCGTCAGTCGCGTCATTTGGGAGGATCGATCGGTGCTGTGAGTCGTTGCATTCCAGCATGTTTAGCTCTATTCAGAACTTTTGACGGATCGCGGCGCGAGCAAGGATCTGGCGATTGCTGGATGAGTCACCCACATTCGCGACGCTCGCAACAGCGGGAACCCCAAGAGACGATGTCCCAGATGCTTGTTGCCAACCGATTTCGAAATAGACGTCGGTTCGCTTGGATAAAAAGTAGTCTGTTGAAATCGTTACTTGGTTGAAGTGCTGGTTTCCGAGTATGTGTCCCGAAACGTCTTGAATGCCATTCGATTGCAAGTAGTCGTATGATGCTGCGACTGTCCACGCTTGGCTGAAACGATACATTATTCCGACATCGTAGTTGTTGAATATGACTGTTCCGTCCAGCTGAGGCAGGGCGAGATTCGCGTATTGAACATTAGAGAACGATGCTGCCACGATGACGGGGCCGATTGTGAAGTTGGATGCTACGACTACAGACTGATACGCTTGGGCGGAGGCATATCCACGGTTGATAGCACCTTGAAGAGGAGAGATTCCATTCAAATAAGCAGTAAAAAATCCTGTGCCTGGCGCTGCGGTGGGGTTCTTAAAGTACTCGAATGATGCCCCCAGTTTCAATGGCCCGTTCACGTAACCTGCACCTACCGAATAACCACTGGTAGATGTGAAGTTACCGGCAATACCACCAAAGCTGTACTCAATTCCGAAGCTCGCGCCGTAGATGTCAGGGCTCATGTATCGGACAGAATTATTCGGTCGAACCGTGTTGGACGCATTGTCCAGATCCCCTGGGTGTCCCGCCGGCGCGCCTCCGACCAGTGCTTCGGCAGTCAGCGGCTCGGGAAAGTAGAAGATCATGTCGTATTGACGTCCAAATGTCAGGCCGCCGCAGTTGTCGCTTTTGATACCGATGAAGGCTTGACGACCAAATAGCAGGCCGCCCTGACCAGCCTGACCTTGATTTAGGTTTACGCCTGACTCAAGGGTGAACGTTGCATGTAAACCGCCACTGAGGTCCTCGCTTCCGGTCAGGCCCCATCGACTTCCCATGAGGCCGCTAAGCGAGTCAAGCGAAATTCTCTTGCTATCAGCAACGTTGCTTTGGTACATAATGCCTTCGTCGAGTACACCGTAGAGATTCACAGTCCCTTGTGCTTGAGCCAAGGATGACGCACCAAATAAAGCCAGAAATATCGACCTTTCCCAACCACGCATAATTAGATTTCCAGGAGCGTGTGAGTGAGAAGCTCTGTTTCGCTCGACGACATCTGTCTGTACAGCGCTGCGACGTGCTGCCACGATTGCGCCGATGTTGGTGTGCTCCAAAATAGAGCGCTACAGCGGAAGAAAGCCACTGTATCGTTGATATGTGCAGTTGCCTCTTTGCATTTTTTGGAGATCATATCTGTGCGACTTAGGCTTTACTGTATGGCGTCCAAGGTGTCAAACGGGTTGAGCGCGAGATCGCTTCACATTTCCAGAGCACAGATCGTGCCGACTCAGATTAGTCGGCGAAAAGGAGCCACCAGGCGCAGTGCGACGTCTTCAGGTGGATTGATATCCGATGAAGATTGTCGTGCGGACCGCCCGATGTGCGACAGTCCTCATTTCGTTTGTGAGCATTTGGTCAATACGCGACAATCGACATGGGCTGAAGAGGCGTCTATTCGAACAAGAACCCTCGTAAGAGATCGTGAAGCCGGTAGCGTCCTTGACTAGTCGTGTAAAACGGGGGGCTTGTCACGAGTCGCGCTCAACAATTCGTCTCACGAGGGCGGCAGTCATGCCGCGAAGACCACCGGTGCCGAAGGTTGACATACCCCCGGAAGGCAGGGTGTGGGGACGAGGCCGTTGGAATTCCCACATCTCAATGCATCGCTCAGACGGTGGTCAAGCGATATCTGTAATCGCTTGTGGTTTCACGACGACTCATGCGGCTATCATCCTGGGCGGTCCGCGCATCAGGCGCCCGACGTTGGCCGGCGGCGCGGCCGGGGGCTATGCTTGGGCGCTGGGCCTCGACATCAAGAAGTTCTTCGGTAGTATCGAACTGGTAAATCATGATGCGACAACGAGGCTGAGCAAGGCGAGGCCGGCAACCATCGCAACTGGGCCAGGCGCTAGACTTCACCAACAAGCGCACGCGTCGCAAGGGCGTCGTCGACGAGGTGGCGTGGCGCAAGAACCGTAACAAGTCGAAGATCTGAGCTTGCCCCTGAAAAACGTATCCCTTGCTGAGGTTTAAACTGCAGCAAGGAGAAACGAAGATGAGCCAATTGAGGCGTGCGCGGTACACCCTGGAATTCAAGCTGGAGGCGGTGCGGCTGGTGAAGGCCGGCCAGAGCCTGGCAGCGGTGTCGGCGATTCTGGGGGTGTCGAGCCAGACGATCTCGAACTGGGTGCAGGCG
>NZ_JBFRCL010000056.1:0-59086 GCF_040965695.1 Paraburkholderia sp. BR10937 | reverse complement strand
CCGTTCGGGAACCCGGCTTCTTCTCCGCAGACTGTGTCAAAGTGATGCCCATCAGATTGGGAATGATGGGCATCACTTTGATGTCGCCTTCAGCCACCGTCTATAACGGCCGGCACGAGCCGCTTACGGCTGAGGGCGGCAGCGCTGCGAAGCAGATTCGCCGTGAACTCATGCGAATGAGCGAGGTGACCATATGGGCGGTGATGGGAAACCAGGAATTCAGCTCGCGACTGCTCCACTGGCGCATGGGCGACGGGCACGGCGCGCAGGTCATATTGAATGCGCGACTGACTGAGATTCTCATCGGCCGACAGTATTCGCCCGTTTCTCTGCAAGAGCGCCTAGCCCTCAAATCGGATATTGCACGCGCGTTGCATTGCGCCCTGTCAGTCCGAATCCGCCCAGCAAAAACCATGTCGTTCAACCTCGATACACTCGCCCCCTACGTCTGGTGCGAACCGGATGTCGCCGACGCGACAGTTCGTCGGCGGCGACAACAGTTGCGTGCCGCGTTGTGCGAACTCGACGGATTGCGCGGATGGTCAATTCGAACGAGGTCAGGAGAGCCATTGCAGCAGGCCGATAGCGTGCATATCTGCCGCAAAACGACTAAGCCTGGACGCCTGCGGACAGTTCCTTCCGAGCGCAAGCCTACCGTGGAACAGCTGCCGAGCCCTGTCACAAAGCCAGGCGGCAAGAAATCGCAAGCCATTGCGGATGTTTCGTCGCTCTTTGCATGAGCCGAACTGCCCTGTACGGGGTCGCTGCTTTCGGCAGCTCCTGCCGGCGGTTCCTCGTGCCCTGCGTTCGTGCCGGCCTGTTGCAACAGTCTGGCAGTCAACCGGTCCCGAAGCGCAGCCGACATGCATTCCACGAGCGCCTCTTACGGTCGCGGTAGACCTGCATAGTGTCCAAGTTGAAGCTGAACCAGTCCAATGCCAAGGTAGCGCAGTCCGCTACGGGTGGCCGCGCATGTGGAAAGAGCTGCTTGCGCGCGGCGTGCGAGTGGGTAAGGCTCCGGCTTGCCGGAGCATGTTCAACCGGGGAACTAAAACGCTAAATTGCTAGAACCTCCGAAAGAAGTTCGGGATTTCGCATCAGAGCCGCGAACACTTCACGCTCAGATTCCAGCTCAATCCAAACATCAAGGCCTTTCTTCGCCAATGTCTTGCAGACGCCGGTACGCCGGTCGAACGGGGATTCGAGATTTTCTACGAAAATATGCTCGTCGGTCACGGCGCGAATCTTCGCTTTCTCACGCCCGTCTTCCTGTCCCTGTGGACCGCGTCCGACGACAACAGTTACCTCTAATCCAACCGTCGCTTCCCTATAGAAGCGACGGCTTTCCTCTTTCACCTGCTCCATTACAGCTTTAGCATTTCGCGTTCGTCGTCTTTGTTCGAGGATTTTGCTCATGAATTCTTGTACTCTTAGCTCTTGATAGGTGCCCATGCGCAGACGACGTCGGGATTTCGAGTCCGCGCAATCAGGTTATCGGCGCCGTGTCCCGGGGCTTTAGTGGATGAGACTCGCACTAGCCATTCATGAAATCGTCCCAATCGTGAGCATATGCACAGCCGTGAGCGGGAATACCCGAGCCATCGAGGTTGTGCCTAAAAAAAGTTCGCGCGGGCTCCGGGATTTCGTCGACCCGCAGGTAACGAACGCCATCGGCTCGCACATTTACTGGGACGTCCGGTAGCGTAGGGCGCCGAGGCAGTTCCTCTCTGCCGCCATTTAGTGCCGCAGCTATGCACCGCGCGACTAGGTCCCACACCGAACTCGACCAGCGGGGATAGCTGTGCACAATAGCCGTGTCGCCAACTTCCCCAAGCCGGCTTTCTCGCAGGTCGACTTCGTAATCGGCGTGTGCGCCGTCCCTGACTCGGCCGATGTCGGCCGTTGCAATCACGCGTTTGCCGGCTTCCCGCCCGCCTGGCCATAGTTCCACCGATACTCTCAGCATCTCCTGTCCTCCATAGAGTCATACACGACCTCAGCGAGCCCGACAGCTTCGCCGGGTGTCGGTCTCCGCTTCCCTTCAGGAATCCGATGATTTGCTGTTCCGTAAGACGCTTGATGCTCGGCTCGGCCACTCGAGCCAGGAAGATTGCCGTGCAATCAGCGCAATCATCCCATCGTCAGGGTAGTGACGCAGTACAGATACGGCTCTTTCTCGGAGCGCATTGACGTCCGCTGTTGACGTCATCTGCGACGTGTCAAACAGTAGTTTGCGCGCATATAGCAGCGCACGCGTTCGTTCATCGGGCATCGTCACGATTGCGCAATTCCCTTATGGTCATCGTCTGGGTAGACGGGCAGCCGTCTTCTGTCTCTCACCGCGACGTCGTTCGTAGAGCTCATCCCGCAAGGCGCGTTTAAGCCGCAGGCCAAGCTCGAACGGAGACATTGTCCTCAAGTCAACGTATGCACGAGGAGACAGGGCCCCGACACTCCCTCGCAGGCCTTTGTCGATTGCGACGGCGAGCTCCCGCTCCAGACGTTTATGGAATCTGCGGGCATTGTCTGCACGACCAGTCGTGGTCAGCATTCGTAACCTCCAATTCGTGCTGCGTCACGGCGCATCGACAAAGCGGCACCGGTCGCTGTCAACTATGAAAAGAATCGGTCCAGTCGGCGCCGCAGCAGTTCGACAACCGCGCGGTCTCCTAGCCCACAATCGGACTGACAATGCACCAGCCTTTCCCTGTAGTTTTCGAATCCATCTTTTCGGTCATCAATCGCAATCCATGTGAGAGGCGTATGACGGCGAACGTAGTCGAGAACTTGCTCACCGCGCGACAGCATCGGCCAAAACTGTTCGTCGAACAGGCACCCCTGATAAGTCGCGCCTGCGACTCTGTCGCGTAAGGACTGCGATGGCAACATTCCTTGGGTGTAGTCCGCGCCAAATCGATATGCCCAGTCGCTCGAAAGCACGATTTCAGCTCGTGGATACGGACAGAGCAGGTCCTCAAGCACAGAGGCGTACTCGAACAATATGATGTTGCCGGGCGCGCTGCTGACGATACCTTCTCGCGTGACGTACGACTGGCCTCGGTGTAGTACCCCGTCGATATCCAAGAAGACGATTTGGCGCGCATTCATCATTCAGCAACCCTTGCCTGTCCGCAAGCTGACGTCGAGCAACTCAAGGTCGAGTCCGTACACTGATTCAGCATCGATGCTGCGGTGTTCGTCCTATCCCGCCACCAAGCCCACTCGCGCTCAAGCGCGTCGCCATGGCTGGCTCCGCAGGCACGTATCCTGTAGCCGGATGCTGAGGTCACTCACATCACCCATTACCAACGTGCAGACGGCGAAAGCCCAGTGCGCAGCGCACCGCCTCACGGTTTGACATCCACCTGTTGCGTGAGCGTAAGGGCCGTGTTTTTCGTAGCGAATACGATGAAAATCGTACACGCGCCCGCCGAAGTTCGCGATTAGCAAAGTGTCGTATTCGGGTCCCCCAAAGATACAAACTACTAATTGCAAGACGCACGAAGAAAGCGGGGCTTATCGCCCCGCAAATCATGTACTACTATCCGCTTACCTCAAGCACTGTGACGTGCCATTGCGTGGGCCGTGCGGCACCGGTTTCTACCCTGATGACGAACACCGTTTCCTCCTCAAACACCGGCGCTGTTTGCGAGACCTGGGCCACGACAGCTCCGGCACAGACGACTATTTTCCATACGGACACAAATCGTGCTGGCCGGTCAACGAGAGTAATGCTCGGGAACACCCGCGACAGTACGGCCCGCGTCAGTTCCACTGGTGCGTCAGCAGAAAAAAGCATCGGGATAAGGTCGAGAGGACTGGCTTCTAGTTGCTTCCTGATGCTTTCCATATCGAGCGACGCCGAATACGCAGTCAGTTGCGCCAGCTCATCGGCAAGCTGATTGCGCTCGTCCCGCTGCTGCCTGTAGGCCTTCTCGAGAAAATCATCGTCGTCAGCCTCGAGTCGCCGCATTCTCTGCGCAAGACTGTCAAGCTGCCTTTCCGCGCGCGCCACTGCCAGCTTCAACTCGGCAATCCGGCTTTCATGCCCACCGTGCAGTTTCGCCTCGAGCCGCCGCCTGAATTCCTGCACACGCTCATCGTCGAACAGGAAGTTGAGCAGGTGCAAAAGTGCCCGTTGCAGTCCCTCCGAGGCGACGTAACTGACATGTGCGGGTGCGTCCGCCTTGGCAACCCGCCGCTGCTGTGCGCACTTGGCGCAATGCAGGGCTGGAGAAGAGCCGCCGGTCCTAACACTCATCGTCCCAAGACACATGCCACAGCTGACAAGACCGGCAAGCACATGCCTGCCACCACCACGAAATGGCCGCGAACTCGATTTCGCGTTGCATGCGTGCCATACCCTGTCCTCGACAATCCGCAGTGCCGGCCGCTGATATTCAACCGGCTCAAGCTTCCTCTTCTCCTTACTGGCTTTTGCCTTGCTATAAGCGCTACCGTTATAGACGAATAGGCCCCGATATATGGTGTTAGCCAGAAGTTGAAGCACGGTAGCGGGACGCCAGTATCCCCTCTCCTCGAGGCGTGGGGGCCGTGGACACGCCACGCCTTCCCGATTCAGGCGTTCCGCGATGGCGTTCAGTGAGTCTCCCTGGAAACGCATCTGAAAAATTTCTTTCACCCACTTCGCCGTTTCCGGTTCGGCCTCCCAAATCGTGCCACCCTCGTTGTTTTTGTCACCCAGCTTTACCGCGCGATAGCCAAACGGCGCCTTTCCAATCATGAAGCCGCGTTCGAGTTGACCTTGCATGCCGCGCACGACCCGGTGACTCGTCTCCCGGACGAAATGGGCGGCCATCAGTCCGGAGATGCCGAATTGAAGTTGCCAGCCGGGAATCGAAGTGTCGAGCCCGTCGCACGCGATTAGGCGCACGTGCGTGCGTTCAATGCGCTGCTCAAGATAGGCGAACTCCAGGCTCGCACGAGCAAGACGAGCCAGCTCGTCGACGATGATTGCCTCAAATTCGCCCCTCTCCCATGCTGCGATAAACCGGTTGTATGCTGTTCGCTTCGCCAGTCCTTTCGCTTGCCCTGTTATTGCTGCGTCGACGTAAATGTGCTCGTCCGCAACGGTAAATCCTAGCTCCTCCGCTTTCTGTTTGGCACGACGCAACTGGTCGTCGATAGATGTCGGGCGTTGCTCTTGGTCTGAGTATCTTGCATAAATTGATGCTGGCCGCATGTGGCTCCCTGTGAGTTGGTCGCTGCGGCGAGCTCGACCAAGAGGTCAAGCAACTCAGAAATTGGGCCTGGTATATACATTGAACATGTCCTTTATTTGCCTCAGCCCAATGTATAGCGAACGGGAAAGTGAACCTTCATAGAATCGCGTATCCTCGAGCGTGAACGGCATGGAACCGGCTTCCGCACCTCATAGACCGGTTACACTGGCGCCCTAAAAACGAAAACGGATGCACTCGATGGGTTCGACGCCAACGCTACTTCCCGATGAGCCGTCGTTAGTGGACGACCTCGGAGGAGCGCACACAAAAATCGCGGAAACCATAGCGACCCTTGTCCGAACATCGCCCGGGGGCAGAACCATTCGACTCGACGGTACATGGGGTTCGGGTAAGTCGACTGTAATCAGGATGATTGCCCACCGACTCGAGAACACCTTGACCGGCGATAGCGAAGACAGCAGAACGGTCGCGAGCGATTTCGCCGTTTTTCAGTACGACGCCTGGGTTCACTCGGGCGACCCCTTGCGTCGCGCGTTCCTTTCTGCGCTCGTGACAACCACATTCAAGAAGGGTTGGCTAAAGCAGTCGGATGGTCCAGCCGGTTACGCATTTTGGTCGAAGCGACTTGAGAAACTAAGCCGCAAGCTCAAGACGACCTCACGAAAAACAACGCCCGTCTTCTCGACTATGGCCAAGGTTGTCCTCTCAGGCCTGATGGCGCTGGGCGTGGTTGCGCCGATGGCCGCTGAACTCGAGCACAAGCTCACAGAGAAGCTTGGTAGTCTGGCGCTTTCCACGCTTGTCTTGACAGTAGGCGTTGTCGCTTTCGGATTAATTCATTGGCTGACTGATGAAACCATGGGATTCGTCGTCCGCCGAGCTTCCGATGAGGAAACGGTAGAGACTCGCGACGAACCGGAGCCGACTTCTATCGAGTTTCAGGAAGCGTTTGGCGAACTCATGGAATCGGTCCTTTCAACGCCAGCGAGGCGGCTGCTCATAGTGATAGATAACCTTGACCGCATTGACCAGTCCGAAACGCAGGCGGTCTGGTCGTTGTTGCGTTCGTTTCTCGACAATCCCAGTTTCACTAGCCAGCCATGGTTTCGCGGACTATGGGTAATCGTTCCGGTTGCAGAAGAAAGGAACGTCCTCGTACAGACTTCGTCTTTTGAAGCCAGCATGACCGGTAACAATCGCTCGTCGATGCCATCATTCCTTGAGAAAGTCTTCCAGGTACGATTCTCCGTGCCGCCCCCCATGCTGCATTCATGGAAGAATTTCTTCAGCGCAAAACTAAACAGCACGTTCGGCCCCGACTTAACGGGCGACTATGACGAAATCCTGCGCCTCTACGAAGACGAGGAGTTGCGCCCGGGCGGCCCATTGACGCCACGCGGGATGGTGTCCTTCATCAACGAGTTGGTCGTCCTTCGGCTCGAATGGCAAGACGAGGTATCTTTATCCTGTCTCGCAGCCTATTTGCTCTCCAGACCGAAGCTTTCAGACATCAGCTGCAATCCGCCTGCGGCAGTGACTCGAATACTGAAGGAACCGAATCTCGTGGACACGTTCTCCATGCTTCACCTTCGTGCGAGCACCCGAAAAGAAGCGTCCTATCTTTCGTTACGGCCCAAGCTAGAGCAGGCGTTAGATAGCGCTGACACACAAGCGCTGGGGCAACTTTCCCATGAAAGTCCCGCATTTGAATATGTTCTCGACCGTTTTATTCGAGAGGACCTCAGAAGCCTCGACGCGCAACAAGAGCGACTGCTCCAGGCGCTAAGAGCCTTGGGCCCCCTCGTTTTACCGATGGTCAGTAACGGCGACCAGCGCCCCCTCCCCGCCGGGACCGTGGCTCACTTGCAAGCGGTTGCCTTCTCGACAATGTCGGCCGGTGGCAGTCTGCGACTTCTGAATGCCAAGCTCGTTCCGGGTCTATCCGCCTTCCTGGATATTGTCGCTGACCGGTCTGCGGGTGCGCGCCTGATTATCGAAATGGTTCGAAACATTCATAGTCTAAACAAGGCCGACACCTCGCATTTCGACAAGCAAATCGCACAAGATTGGGACGCGTGGGCGTCGACACTGGGTGACGTTTTGTCAATGCCAGACGTAAAGTCGGCAATCGAAGCAACCGGGTTCACACCGATTACGCTTCCAATCGGTCCCGCGCTGTGGGCTAATCTGTGCCGCGACTTCAGCGCTCAAGCGCGCAGCTGGATATTGGACCGATGCGAATGCGGCGACGGTCCGTCGAGCCGACTAGAGTGGCTAAAGGAGCAGTTCACCTCGACTGAGCCTGGCGCCCCGCACATTGCAGCACTGGAACAAGCGATAAGAAGCGGCGATATCACCTGGTTCGAAGCCGTAGCAGAGGCTGTGCGTCAGCGGTTGACAACGGCGATGAACCACAGTGTCGATTATGTTTGCAACGTCGCTGTTACCCTACTTCGCATCGACCGACTTCGTTGGAAGCCTTACCTCCTCGAACTCGCTGACGACGGAACACTGCTACATTATTTTGGGCTTGCCGCAGGTGCGTCAAACTCGGATGAGAACTTGGCGACGCTCGCATTTCTGATACTGTTTGCGACGAATGGCAATCCGAAGGTGGTCATGTCTGGTACCGAGGCGGATAAGCCCAAGGCACTCGATGGCCTAGATATATTAAAGAAAACTATTCAAGGTACCGTTGGCTTGAATGGGTCCCAAATTAGGACCTATGCCGAAAAGCTCATAGACCTCGAGCTTTACGATGTGCTTACGCCCCTGACAAATCAGCAGAATGCATCGGGACTCGCTGCCCCGCTCGTATTCACGCTCGGCCACAGCACAAGGTTCTTCAGTTATATCGCAGCGCAGGGGCACGTGAAGACCGAAGCCATAGCCTTTGCGGGAAAATACATACATAGCGAGTCCTTGCGCCAGCAGTTTGTCGACGCACTCTTGCAAAGGCAAGTCTCCACGGCTCCCGCCATGCCCCAAATTCCTGAAAACAAATAGTTCCCTGCAGGTGGTTACGTCGGGAAGACGAACGCGCAGATGACGCGCTCATCTTCGTGAGACTATTCGACCGGCTCAAGCTTCCGCTTCTCCTTCCTAGCCATTGCCTTGCCATACGCGCTGCCGTTATAGAAGATAGACCACGATAGACGGTGTTGGCCAGAAGCTGAAGCACGGTGGCGGGACGCCAGTATCCCCTCTCCTCGTGGCGTGGGGGCCGTGGACACGCCACGCCTTGGGATTGTTGAAAACGGATGAGACGCGTCGCCGTAGCGATTACCAGAATTCAACCGTACTCGGGTTGATATAGGTTGCAGCTAGTGCTACGACCACGTGCAAATAGAATTGCATGAAACCGGGCATCTCATGCAATTCTATTTGCATGTCCGCAGTTTTTGCGTTCGCGGCGAGCCGAGGCCGGCCACGGCACGGCGCACTTTGCGGTGATTAGCCGTAAATTTCTTGGGCGTTTAGCCTCGCTGATTCGGCGTTGAACATGCCGCACGGGCGCGGCATACTGTGCCATCCGAGTTCGACTAAAGCGAGAACTGCCTGTGCGCTTTGAGGACGTCGTAAGCCGCATCTATCGAGCGAAAGCTGGAAAGCGGGCAGCTTATGCACTGTCACCGTTCTATGCGTACATCGTTTGCACCCTGACACCAAAAATGAAGGAGGTTGCACTCAACTGGGACTTCATGCCCACACCGGATGGCGCCGGGTACTTCAGGTTTTACAATCAGGTCAACTGCTATATCGAAATCCTGTCGTACGACAAGATGCTCGACGATGCAAAGAAGCGCAATCGGGCGTTCTTCGAGAAGCTCCAACTGCCAATGCTTTAGGCCTTCAAAGCCCGGTCCCGCGTGCGGAGACACCCCGCACCTGCAAGGTCACTGTGGCGCACATGCGGCGCGCAGCAGCACGTGGACCGGACCAACGATGACGTTTTGGATTGGAGCAGCTATACCATATCAACCCTTGCCCTGCGGGGAACCACGTTTCCGCGATTATTTTGGCATCGCTCCCGATGGCTACATCGTTGGCGGCGGGACTGCACATCGCTGACGACGAACTTGTCACCCCGGCCCACCGGATTAACGAAGCTGACTCTCAATCCGTCGGGGTAATTGCCTGTCCACAACCCTTCGGCCGCGTACAGCTTCATGCTGCGGTTTCCGCACCCGCCCACGCATCGAAAGCAAGGCACCCGGCAACGCATCACGCGACTGCTCGAAGCCGAATCTCCGAAAGCACCTGAATCATCTGGTCCACCTTTGCTGACGGGAAAATTGCCTCCGGTCCCATCGGACTGACATCCACGAATGGTGACTCATAGAGCCGGCTCGCGTCCATCACGCCGCTCTGCGTCAGTTCTTCGACTATCAGGTTAACGAACTCAATCTGGTCGGCAGTCGCCGTCGTGCCACTGACAAAATCGCTGAACGCCTGCATCGCTGCCTCATGGTCCAGTCCGACGAGAGAACGGATAAACAGCCCCAGGCCGTGGCTCTTTTCCTTGGCTTCGTTGATGAGGTCCTGCGACCCTCCCGCCGCCAGCAGCATATTCTCCAGTTCAGTGAGGTCCGATGGGGTCAGCGGCTGATTCCGACGCAGTCGTTGCAAGGCGACGTGGTTCTCATGAGCCTTGAGGAACTGCCGCGCTTTTTCCTTGAACTTGGCCATATTCAGGCCAGCCGTTACTTGGGGCAAGTCGATGACGACATGGTCCCCGAGCTCGTCCTCGAAGTTTGTATATACGACCTTCTTCTGTCCCTTTGGAATCAGCTTGACCAGCGCACGCAGCTTCTTGCGAACCGTTTCCAGCATGGACACGGTCACGCCCTCCCACCACTCTTCACTGGAGAGCGCCTGAATCAGCACGAATTCGGCCTGGATGGCCGGAATGGCGATTTGCTCTTCCAGCGCGCTGGCAATTACCTGAATCCGCTCCTTGAGCGTGCAGAAATCGGGCTTGGCCTGAAGGATGGCAAGCTGGATACGCAGTACCAGCATATCGAAGCGCTTTGCCTCCTCGTCGTCGTCGCTCAGTTCCGTGGGCAACCCGGCCACCTGTGTACCCAGCTCGTGAAACTCCTCGGGGCCCAATTCCGCCCAAGCATCGACCTTTGCATATTTATCGACCCACTGCCGCCTGGGTCGAACAACGAAGTTGTCGACGTTCATCGCCGCAACGGTTTGATGAAGAAGCCCGGCTACCTCCCCGCGCAACTGAATGTCGCCCGCCTGTCCTGCATCCTCGGCGGGAGGCATGTCTTCCGCCAGTTTCTTGTCCAGTTCCGCGATGACCTCCAGGCGCGCCTTGAAGAGGCGCGTGCCGAGCGGTTCGATGGTGCTGCCCTCGCTGAAGTTCGGGTTCTGACTGAAAAACTCGAGATTCTGGCAGTAGTCAAAGATATAGAAGTTCTTCTTGTGCTCGTCGGGCCCAAAGAGATTCTGGCAAAGACGCGTGCCACGACCGACCATCTGCCAGAACTTGGTCTTGGAGCGGACCACCTTGAAGAACACCAGGTTCACCACCTCTGGAACATCAATGCCGGTGTCCAGCATATCCACCGAAATGGCAATGTGGGGCAGCTTGTCCTTCTTGGAGAAGTCGTCAATGAGGCTCTGCGCATATTTCGTCTCGTAGGTCACCACCCGGGCAAAGTGCCCCTTGTACTGCGGGTAATTGACGTCGAAGCGCTTGGCGACGAAGTCGGCGTGGTCGTTGTTCTTCGCGAAGATGATGGTCTTGCCCAGTCGGTCGCCGCCGGCCACCGTCTGGCCGTGCGTCATCAGTTGCTCCAGCACCTTGTCGACCGTATCCTCGTTGAACAGCCACTTATTGAGGGCGGCTGAATCCACTTCGGTCGGGACATTGCCGTCTTCATCCCATTCGAGCTCGTCCCATCGTTCCTTTTCCTCTTCGGTCAGGTCGTTGTATTTGACGCCTTGTCGCATGAACTTGAGCGGCACGGAAATCGGAACGGGGGGAACGAGGTGTCCATCCGCCACTGCCTCGTCCAGTCCGTAGGCATCCGTGGGGACACCGTTCTCAAGTCCGAAGAGCCCATAGGTGTTATGGTCGATTTCGTCCTTCGGCGTCGCGGTGAGTCCAACCAGGAAGGCATCGAAGTATTCGAAGATGGCTCTGTACTTCCGATAGATGGAGCGGTGCGCCTCGTCAACCACGATTAGGTCGAAATGCCCGACGCCGAAGCGACGCTGACCATCAAACGCCTCGTCAATCAGTCCCATCATCGTTGGGTATGTCGAGACGTACACTCGCCCTTCAGTATTCTTCTCTGTCACCAGATTGACTGGTGCGGCTTCAGGCAGGTGCGCCTTGAAGGCGTTGACTGCTTGATTCACCAGGGCCACCCGGTCAGCGAGAAATAGCACGCGCTTGACCCAGTTGCAGCGCATCAGTACATCAGCGAGCGCGATGACAGTGCGGGTCTTACCCGCGCCGGTCGCCATCACCAGGAGTGCTTTGCGCTGGTTGTCCTGTTCAAACGTGGCGCCGACCCGCCGCACCGCTCGAGTCTGGTAATAGCGCTCAATAATGCTGCCGTTGATAGGCGCTCCGGCCAGGGCCTTCCGACTGCTCCGGCGCTGAATCAGCAGTTCAAGTTCCGGCTTCTTGTAAAAACCTTGGACCGGACGCGGCGGATATGAGGCATCGTCCCAAATCCAGTGCTCATAGCCGTTGGTGTAGAAGATGACGGGACGTTGGCCATGCATCTGCTCGAGACAATCAGCATAGAGTTTGGCCTGCTGCTGGCCGACCTTCGGGCTCTTGGTGGTGCGCTTGGCTTCAATCACCGCGAGTGGCTTGCCGTCATCCGCCCATAGTACGTAATCCGCGAAACCGATACCCTCGCCGTTCGGCATGCCGGTCACCTCGACCTCGAAGTTCTTGGCCGGGTTAAGCTCCCAGCCCGCCTCCTTCAGCAACAGGTCGATGAAGGCCTTGCGGGTTTCGGCTTCAGAATAGTCGTGTGTGTCCGGCTCTGCCGCATTGGCTTGCTTGGCAGCCGCAACTTCGGCCTGAAGTGCTTTCAGTTCCTTGTTGACGGCCGCATGGTCGGCCAACAAGGTAGAAAGCCTTTCGTCCTTCTCCCGAAGGTCGGTCTCCATCTTCTGGAGTTGGGCTTGCGTCTGCGAGGGGATTCCAGAAGGTGTCGGCAGAAGCGCAAGCGAAAAGGTCAGCCCAGGGGCTGGACGGTCTGCGCGGCCATAGGTGCGGGCCACCCAGTAGCAAACGTGGAAGAGTTCACGGACGGCATTCTGGGCGTCGGACGTGCTGACCTTCTTGGTACTGTGCACTGCCATATTGCCCAGGTCCTTGATGAGCCTCGTTTTGGTGAACAACGCGTCGCCCACGACCTGTCGAAAGCTCGGCTCGTGTATCAGAGCGCTGAGGTTGTCCTGGTAAGGAAGTCGGAAGGACTTGTCATGCTTGTAAAGCCACGAGACTGTCAACTCCAAAGTACGCCGCGCGTAAAAGCACGACGTTCGAGCATCTGTATTCACCATGCCTTCCGCCTTCACGGCAGAGTCGAAGAGCAATGACCATTCGTTTTGCAGGAAGGCAAAGTTACTCACTAGAGTTCTCCACGGAAGGCGTTTTTCTGGAGGTTAGCATCGAGGGCGTCGAGCTCAAGAAGAGATGCACGATGGGCCGCCCTTAACTTTTCCAGAGTATCAAGACAACGTACAAACTCTGTCTGCACGGAAAGCGGCGGGATTGGAACTCTAATCTTGCTTAAGCCGTCTTGGTTAATTGTGTGCTGACCAGCTGATGTCTTTCTATGTAGGGCAATTTCCCTTTTTCCATGTGGCCCATTCAAGATAAACGCGAGGAATCGGCCGTCTATCTTTGACTGGTCCACTTTCACGCGCATGATGTGGTCATTAAAATAGACAGGTTCTGAATATTCATCAAATACGGCGCATCTTCCAACATAGTCTGGATTTCCATTCACGCGTATGAAAAGAAGGTCGCCATGTGCAATGCGATATCGGTCTCGCTCTTTCGAATTCAAAGTGATTCGATTCACATCAGAAAAATCAATCCAACCTGACCGAATATCACGAAGACGAAGAACGATGTCCTCACCATCTTCAGCTTCGCTTCTACGTCTAGTCATCCCGTTGGAAACTCCAAGGATGAAATCGCCAATAGGATGGACGCTCCACGCTGCCTGATTAGTTCCCAGTTCGGCAAACAGTTCCCGCTTCTGAAGGTCCCTGACGGACGTCTGAACCTGAATCTCAAGCTCTGCTAGGTTCGCAAAAATCTGTTCAGGCGGCAGATGTTCGGTGACATCGACCGTCGAACGCTTATACCGATTGATAGAAAGGTCGTATGCGTTTGCCGAAATTTCCGCTTTCGGCACGCAAAAGCTCTGCGCGGTCCGTGGACGCTCGCGTTCCGAAGAGTCACGCGTTGACCAACGAGAAACTATATCCGGAAGATTGTTTTTCTTATGCTCTGCGTCACTAAGACTTCGAGGCGGCGAAATCCCAAGCTTGTCCTCCGGCAGTAAAGGTTGGCGCTTATCGTCGAGACTCCATCCATCTGCCTGCGTATCATAGAACCATACTTGGTCCGTACCGCCAGAAGCCGTTTTGGTAAACAACAGGATGGCGGTAGACACATTCGCGTAAGGCTTGAAGACGCCTGCCGGTAGCGAGATGACCGCATCCAGTTTCTGTTCCTCGACAATCATTCGACGTAATTCTTTGTGCGCTTTCGTCGACCCGAACAACACCCCGTCCGGCACGACGACCGCCGCACGCCCCCCCGGTTTTAGCAATCGAAGAAAAAGGGCGAGGAAAAGGAGTTCCGTCTTTTTGGTTTTGACGATGGCGAGCAAGTCCTTGGCGGTGTTTTCATAATCCAGAGACCCGGAAAACGGTGGATTGGCGAGGACCAGAGAATACTTTTCCTCATCACCTGCGTGGTCCTGGGCCAGGGAATCCTTGTAGCGGACATCCGGATTGTCGACGCCGTGCAACGCCA
This sequence comes from Paraburkholderia sp. BR10937, assembly GCF_040965695.1. Taxonomy (NCBI): domain Bacteria; kingdom Pseudomonadati; phylum Pseudomonadota; class Betaproteobacteria; order Burkholderiales; family Burkholderiaceae; genus Paraburkholderia; species Paraburkholderia sp. BR10937. Next base: position 44,848 of record NZ_JBFRCL010000056.1, on the reverse strand, counting down.
TGTTCATGCTGCCGATGCGCAGCATGGTGTTGTCGAAGTCATAGCCATGGAACATGCCGTGGTGGAAATGCTTCCGCGCGGCGGCGTCCCGGAATATCTCGGGGTGCTTTTCCCGGAGATATTCGCCGGCAGCAACCAGGAAGCCGCACGTACCGCTGGCCGGGTCGCAGATAATGTCCTTCTCGTTCGGCGCGGTCAATGCCACCATCAGCTTGATAATGTGGCGCGGAGTACGGAACTGACCGTTCTGGCCGGCACTGGCAATCTTGCCGAGCATGTACTCGTAGAGGTCGCCCTTGGTGTCGCGGTCCTCCATTGGCACGTGGTCGAGCAGGTCCACGACCTTGGCCAGCAGGGCTGGCGTCGGGACGGTAAAACGGGCGTCCCGCATATGGTGTGCGTAGGTCGAGTCGTCGCCGTGCATGGTGCGCAGGAAGGGGAACACGTGCTCGCCAACCACGGCAAACATCTCGGCAGGTGCGAAATTCTTGAAGCGCGACCAGCGCAGGTCGTTGTAGTCGCGCCCCTTGTCGTCCTTGCCCGCCGGGTAGATGCGGCGCTCCATCGGCTTGCCCAGGCGGTTGGCCTTGTTCTCTTCGAGGGTGTGCAGGTCGTCCAAGCGACGCAGAAAAAGGAGATAGGTAATCTGCTCCATCACCTCCAGCGGATTTGAAATGCCACCCGACCAGAATGCATTCCAGATGGAATCGACTTGGCTACGTAGTTCGCCAGTAATCATGTTTTCCTGCGAATAGATGTCTAGTTATCGGACAAGCTGCGTTATATCACGCGCCTTGCTGCTCATTAATTGCCTTCTTCGTCCAGTTCGATAGTCCAGCGTTGACGGGCGATGGTCGCCATCTCGTCGGACAGTTCAGAAATCCGCTGCTCGATATCACAAAGATGACGATAATCTTCCGCGACCGCGTGCTGCTGCGCCGGGGCTGGCACGGGGACGACCATGGAACTTAGCAGCGTCGACGGGCTGACATGCTGCACGCCAGCGCCGACCTGCAGACTGGCGAGCTGGGCCTGGCCCTCCTGGGAGCGAAGGTACATCAAGAGATATTCGGCCACTAAACCATTGGCTCTCTGTTCCGGCTTCGGCCTCAGGGCAATACAGCTCTGGGACACGACGGTCGCACGGTCCTTTGGCAGTGCGCCGACCAGCCCCACCTTGCCGACGGTGCCTTTAATAGAAATCACGAGGTCCCCTGGCAATAGGCCAGCGACCTCATCACCTTTCTTTCGCACGCTTACCGTCTTCGCGAAGGGGCCGCTCAACGCCCGCCAAGGCCCTAGTTCAGGGATGCCGACTTCGGCAACAAGCGCGCCCGTCATGTCCTTGCTGGGCGATGGCGGCCGGATGGCGGCACACAGGTCCCCCAGGGAAACAACGTTGGCATCGGACCTGGCGAAACGACGCAGGTATCTCGACGGTGCAAAACTGCATTCGTTGACCAGCACTTCTTCGCGCGCCACCTCCGTAGAGCGTTCGCTGGACCGTTGGATACCCAGCGCAATGTCCCGCCCCCCCAGAAGAATGTCTTCCGCGTCGACGCCCGAGCGCTTGCCGCCCCCGAGGTCGACCATCCGGATATGGTCGGCATGACCACCGGGATTGATGACCAACACGGCACCAGCGAGCGAGGTCGAGGAAAACACGCCCGAAGGTAGTGCAATCACCGCCTCCAGCTCATTGCGCTCACCGCCCCTTTGCAGAACGGCTTCGCGTAGCCGCTGTTCCTGGCCCTTCGTGAAAAGCACACCCGGTGGCACAACGATTACGACGCGCCGGCTGGCACGATTCACCAGCTCCTGCACCGCCCACGTTTCACTTCGGGCGAATTGTTCGATGCCCCTGCCGCCGGTCGAATCCCACTGCACGAGGCGACTGCCGCGCATCGGCATCCCGAAGGGAGGCAGTGCGAGTATGTAATCCGCCCGGGTCAGCGGGCGCCCGGCGGCGTCACGCTCATCGCCGGTGCGAATCCTTGGGTGCGAAGGTGTTCCCGTCTCGATGGTCAGCAGAACTTCCAGCAGCGTCGAGGGGACTCCAAGAGGCGAGGCGGTTAAAACCGACCATCCTCGCCGAAAAGCTCCTAGAGTGAACTGACCGCTTAAGTCGAACGGAATCCACAAGGTGCCCGTATCAGGAGGGCCGACGAGGTCAAGCAGCAATTCGCCGAGGACAGGGAGAATGCCCCCATCTGGTTCATAGCTAGGACGTTGAACCACACTGCCCAGGCAGGGGAGCACGTCCCACACTTGGCGGCCCAGTTCTTCATGCAGCTCGGTCACGATGCCCACTGCAGCGACCCGCTGGGCCATCTCTCCCTGACCGAGAACTCCGCTGCTTGAAAAACCGTGGGCGACCGCCTCGCCCGGCAGCCCCGCATCCTCGAGTGCACGCCAGCCCTCCTCAATCGTGAGGTCGTTCAACGATTTGAGCCCCGGCACTGCGCCCAAGGCAAACATGCGTGCCGCCGCGAGCCACGTGAGGGCATACAGTCGCGCACTGCTGAAATGCATGCTGCCTCGCGCGACGTCGAGCAGTCGAAAATAGGCGCGGGGAACTGGCAGTTCTAGTTGGACCATAAATGTTCTGTTCTTTATTCGGGCTCAGCTGTGCCGGTGGCCGATGGTGATGACGGTCTGGTCCTCGGCGCTCAGCACTGCATACACGCCGACCAAGGCATCCACCTGCTGCGTAGAACCCACCGCACGACGAAGCGATGCAATTGACTCCGCCGTCATCAGGTAACGCACCCCGCCACGACCATCGAACTCCTTTTCGCCGAACGCCACCACGAGGGGCAGGCAGACGGCCGAAATGCCACGCTGGCTGGCGCGCTTTGCCGCGTGGCGGGACATCTCTTTCTTCCGAACTGACGACAGGTCATAGTACCGACTACTGGAGGTCATTACAATCTCCCGCATCAAGATGATGACAATCGTAGCATGCTACGTAAAATCAGCAAGCACTATTTTTAACTACTGCTGATGCGGATTCGAGCTGCCTGTCGCCCGGCCCTGTGGTGAAATGGTGAAAAGCGGCTGCCCGTTAGCAGCCTCACCCGGGTGCGCGCATCACGAGCGACTGCACACGCGGATGCTGCCGGGCTCAGGACGCGCCGCTCCTGACGGCAATTGCAGTCAGTGCACGGCTTCTTCGTCGTCCGCACGGCCATTCAGCGCCGCAAGCAGCGCCGCATCCCGGTTCTGTACCCGCGCCCCGAGCGGTGACCGCGCGCCCTGAGCGTTTCGCCCCGATTTTGTGCGTTTCGGGGAACCATCGGTGGGCCGGTGCGGCGCGGCCAGCATGACGGACTCGCCGGGCGGCGGCGCGCCCCGTTGCGCCTCCTCTTTTGATTCATCGGCACCCAGCGCCCCAAGCGCCCGATGAAGCCAGCCATAGAACGCGTCCGGGTGCCAGTACGCGCGCCGGCCCAGGTGGACCGGGGCGGGCATGCGGCCATCGGCTACGTAGTGGTCAATCGTGCGGACGGAGACCGACAGGATTTGGGCAGCGCTTTCTTTCGTGATGGGGGTGAACGGCGTCGTCGACATGGGTGGCTCGTGAGAAACGGAATCCACCGTGTTGCGACCGCTTTTATCCGTCGCGACGCGACCGGCAAACCAAACCGATTCCCCGGGTGACATACCTCTTGCCACCCTTTTTCGTCGACACCTCTTTGCCCTGAACGCGCCAATTTCTGCGCCATTTCTGCGCCACCTGGGCCCCGGTCGAGGCTGCGCATGGTTGCGCGCAGTTGCGCGAATCGGGGCATAACCCGTTGATTAAAAAGGAACCTTCGGATACCCTTTGCTGACCACGTGACCCCGTGGACGGCGTTCGGGACGTAGAGGCCGGAGGTTCGAATCCTCTCACCCCGACCAGAATTCGAGAAAAACCGCGCATGCATTGCGCGGTTTTTTTTTTCGCCTGTATCTCCCGCACTTGCATCCTGTCCGGCAACTCGCGGCGCACCACGCGTCGCGTACCCGGCAACCGCCTTGTCCGTTCGGCCAACCGCCCTGGAACTGCGGTACCCCTCTGTTATAGTTTCCCCATCCGCCCCCCTCATTGTCTCGACGCGTGGACCACCTTCCCTTATGGGCGCAGATTTGCGCCGTCTTCGTCCTGCTCATCTGCTCCAGCTTCTTCTCCATCTCCGAAACGGCGATGATGGCGCTCAATCGCCATCGGCTCAAATACCTCGCCAATCACGGCACGCTCGGCGCAAAGACCACCCAGAAGCTGCTTGCGCGCACCGACCTGCTGCTTTCGGTGATCCTGATCGGCAACAATCTCTTCAACACCATCATCCCGGTCCTCACGACCTCGATCGCGCTCCATACCTTCGGCCGCAATAACCTCGTACTCTCGATTGCAACGGGCATCGTCGCGTTCCTCATCATCGTGTTCGCGGAAATCACACCGAAGATTGTGGGCGCAACGTTTCCGGAAAAAATCGCGCTGCCCGCGAGCCTCCTGATCGCGCCGCTCATGCGTGTGACGAAGCCACTCATCTGGTTCGTCAACATGTTTGCGAACACCATCCTGCGCATCCTGCACATCAATACGCACAAGGCGCATGACCAGCGGCTCTCCACCGAGGAATTGCGCACCATCGTGCTCGAGTCGGGCAGCTTCATGCCGACCAAGCACCGCAGCATCCTGCTCAACCTGTTCGACCTGGAGAACATCACCGTCGACGACGTGATGATTCCGCGCCGGCGCATCGAGGCGCTCGATTACGACGCCCCGCTCGAAGACATCCTCCATCAGCTCGAGACCTGCTATCACAACAAGCTGATCGTCTATCAAGGCGACATCGACCGCGTGCTCGGCGTGCTGCATGTGCGCAAGACGCTGGCCGCGCTGCACAACCAGGAATTCGAGCGCGAGACGCTGCGCGAACTGCTCGCCGAGCCGTACTTCGTGCCCACGGGCACGCCTGGATTCCAGCAACTTCAGTACTTCCAGGAAAGCCGCCATCGCATCGCGCTCGTCGTGAACGAGTACGGTGAGATGGAAGGACTCGTGACACCCGAAGACATCATCGAGGAACTGATCGGCGAATTCACCACGTCGATGCCGCGCAGCGGCACCGGACGCGGCGGCTGGAACGACGAAGGCGAATGCATCGTGCCGGGCAGCATGCCTTTGCGCGAACTCAATCGCTGGCTGCATATCAAGCTGCCCACGGATGGGCCCAAAACGCTCAACGGCCTGATCCTCGAAGTGCTCCAAGAGATTCCCGAAGGCGACGTGTGCCTGCAGATCGGCGACGTGAAGCTCGAAGTGCTGCGCAGCGACGACCAGGCCGTACGCACGGTCAAGCTCTTCAAGCCCGGCGCCAAGCCTCGCCAGGGCACGCTGCAAAAAGCGAAGAAGCTGCTGCCGGGACGTTAGCCGTTCGGCCAGGTGGCGGCGCGGTGCGCCGCACGCCATGATGAAGGCGTCATCCGTTCGAGGCGGCTTCGCGCCGGCATGCCGATGCTTTCTACTCCTTATCGAGCGCACCCCGTCGCCGCCACGGCTGCCGAAGGCGGTGCGGGCAGCGGAGCAATGGCACGCACACCTCCGCTTGTCTCCGCATCGCAACTCGACGACGCACCCGCCGTTCGCCTGCTCTCCGAAACGCTGCGCGAAGCCGCCCGGCGCAACGCCTCCGATCTGCACATCGAGCCGATGGAACACGGCTGGCGCGTGCGTCTGCGCATCGATGGCGTGCTGCACGAAATGGCGCGGCCGCCTGCGCATCTGCGCGATGCGTTCGTCACGTGCATCAAGGTGCTCGCGCGCATGGACATCGCCGAGCGGCGCATTCCGCAGGACGGCCGGCTGCGGCTCGCGCCCTCGGCGGCGTCGCAAGCCGCCGCTGACTATCGCGTGAATTCGCTGCCCACGCTGCACGGCGAAAAGCTCGTGTTGCGCAGGCTCGAAGCGCTCCCCGCCGATCTGTCGCTTGCCGAACTCGGGCTCGATGAAGCGCAACAGCGCACCGTAGCCGATGCGATCGGCGCGCCGCATGGTCTCGTCCTCGTCACGGGCCCCACCGGCAGCGGCAAGACGCTCTCGCTCTACTGCTTCCTGCAAAGGCTCAACGGCACGACGCGCAATCTCTGCTCGGTGGAGGATCCCGCCGAAATCCAGCTCGCGGGCATCAATCAGGTCAACGTGCGCGAGAAGGCCGGGCTCACCTTTGCGGTAGCACTGCGTGCGCTGCTGCGCCAGGACCCGGACGTCATCATGATCGGCGAAATCCGCGACGAAGAAACCGCCAGCGTGGCCGTCAAGGCCGCGCAGACCGGCCATCTCGTCCTCTCGACCGTGCACACGAACGACGCCAGCGCGGCCTGCGCACGGCTCGTCGACATCGGCGTCGAGCCGTACAACCTGGCGGGCTCGCTGCGGCTCGTCACGGCACAACGTCTCGTGCGGCGGCTATGCCCGCAATGCCGCGTGCGCGGCGAAGCTTCGCCGGCGGCACTCGTCGCGGCGGGACTGAACACGTACGACGGGGACATGACGCAGCCTTATATTGCGCGCGGCTGCGAGGCTTGCCACGGCATCGGCTATCGCGGCCGCGTGGGAATTCACGAGGTCTTGCCGATCTCGGAGGCCATACGCGACCTGATCGCCACAGGGCGCAGCGCGCACGAAATCGCTCGCGAAGCACGCAGAAGCGGTGTGGCAACCTTGCGCGATGCGGCGCTCGCACGTGTGCGCGACGGCACCACGAGCCTCGCCGAAGCGCTTGCCGCAACGGAAGCGCCATGAGCGCCGCGCGCGCCCATCGCGGCCCATCCGAGTGGCGCTTCGCGTGGCGCGGTCTCGACGCATCGGGCGCGACGAAGCGTGGCACGCTGATCGCGCTCGACGCAGCGGCTGTGCGCGCCGCACTCAAGCGCGAGCGCATCACCGTGCTCGCCATCGAGCGCAGATCGAACGCAGGCGCGCCCAAAGCAAGCCACGCGGACGTCACGCGCTTTACACGCCAGCTCGCGAGCCTCCTGCGCGCCGGCCTGCCGCTAGCGAACGCGCTCGAGCTGCTCGCGCTCTCGCCCGGGCCGAACGGCATGCCGCGCATTGCCGCCGCGCTCGCGCGCGACATCGCCGGCGGCCTGCGCTTCGCCGACTCGCTCGCGCAACATCCGGCGCGTTTCAACGCGCTGTATTGCCAGCTCGTTGCCGTTGGCGAAGCCTCGGGTGCGCTGGCCGCCGTACTCGCGCGCCTCGCCGACGACCGCGAGCGCGCTGCCGCGCAGCGCGCCAAAGCGCGCGCCGCGCTCACCTACCCCGTCGCGGTGCTGCTGCTCGCGTTTGTCATTACCGCGGCGTTGCTGGTCTGGGTCGTGCCCACGTTCAAGCAGATCTTCGACGGCTTCGGCGCCGCACTGCCCGCGCCCACGCAGTTCGTGCTGACGCTCTCGGCGGGCGCCGCGCGCTGGAGCGTGCCCGCCACCGTAACCGCAGCCACCGTCACGCTCGCCCTGCAAGCGGGCTTGCGCCGCTCGGAAGCCGCGCGCGTCGCGTTCGGACGCACGCTGCTGAAGCTCCCGCTTTGCGGCGCGCTGCTCACCACCCTGTGCGCCGCCCGCTGGAGCCGTGCGCTCGGCACGCTGCTCGCCGCCGGCACGCCGCTCGCCGACGCCTTCGATTCGCTCGCACACGCAAGCGGCAACGCATTCTTCGATCGCGCGAGCGCGGGCATCAGCGAGCGCCTGCGGCACGGCGAGCGGCTCGCCGCAGCCATGCGCGCGGCGGGATGCTTTCCGGCCGACGTGGTTCAGCCCGTCGCGGTCGCGGAAGAATCGGGCGCGCTCGATGCGATGTTGCTCGATGTGGCCTCGCTCGCCGACCGTCAGGTCGACGAAAAGATCGCGCTCGTGTCGAGCCTGTGCGAGCCGCTCGTGATCGTCGTGCTCGGTGCGCTGGTCGGCGGCCTCGTCGTGGCGATGTATCTTCCCATCATTCAACTGGGCAACGTGGTGTAGCATCGCAGCCAGATTCCGGTTCCCTCTCATGCCCGTCCAACTCCTGTCCGCGCCCGATACCGCTACGCCGCTCGCAGCCGCTCTCGCCGGTCTGCCGTTCGGCGTGCTCATGGTCTTCGCCATTGCGTTCGGGCTCGTCATCGGCAGCTTTCTCAACGTCGTCGTGCACCGGCTGCCGATCATGCTGGAGCGCGCGTGGCGCGCCGATGTGGCCGAAGCGACCGGCACGCCCGGTCCGCTCTTCGAAGAAGACGGGCTGCCTGCGCGCTACAACCTCTGGCTCCCACGCAGCGCGTGCCCGCACTGCGGCCATGTCTTGCGCGCCCGGGAAAATATTCCGGTGCTCAGTTGGGTCGCGCTGCGCGGGCGCTGCTCGCACTGTCATGCGCGCGTGAGCGTGCGCTACCCGCTCATCGAGATCGCGGGCGCGGCTTGCGCGGCCGGCGCATTGCTCGCCTTCGGACCCACCGGCAAGGCGCTCGCCGCCTTCGTGCTGTGCGCCACGCTCATCGCCGCCAGCGCCATCGACCTCGAACACCAGATGCTGCACGACGAGATCACGCAGCCGCTGCTGTGGGCCGGGTTGCTGGTCAATTTTGCCGGCACCTTCGTCACGCTGCGCGAAGCGGTGATCGGTGCGGTCGCGGGCTATCTGGCGCTCTGGTGCGTCTACTGGATCTTCAAGCTGTTGCGTGGCGTAGAAGGCATGGGCCACGGCGACTTCAAGCTGCTCGCCGCGCTCGGCGCATGGCTCGGCTGGAGCGCGCTGCCGCAGATCGTCGTGATCGCCGCAGTGGCCGGCGCGCTCGTCGGCATCATCGCTACGTTGACGGGACGCATGCGTTTCGAAGAGCCGCTGCCGTTCGGCCCGTATCTGGCCGCTGGCGCACTCGTCACGTTGTTTGCGGGCACACCGCTGTATGGCGTATTTGCGTGGGGGAACTGATCAAATGTTCGCGGTCGGATTGACGGGTGGCATCGGCAGCGGCAAGTCCACGGTCGCGGATGGCTTTGCCGCGCGCGGCGTGACGATCGTCGACACCGATCTCATCGCGCATCGCATTACCGCACCGCACGGCGTCGCGATGGCGCAGATCGCCGCGAAATTCGGCCCTGAATTCGTCGCACCGGACGGCTCGATGGACCGCGCGCGCATGCGCACGCTCGTGTTCGGCGACGAGTCCGCGCGCAAGCGGCTCGAGGCCATCACGCACCCGCTGATCCGCTCCGAGACCGAACGCGAAACGCGGGAGGCCAGCGGGCCTTATGTCATCGTGGTCGTGCCCTTGCTCGTAGAGTCGGGCACGTGGAAGACGCGTGTCGATCGCGTGCTCACCGTCGATTGCAGCGTGGAAACGCAGATCGCGCGCGTCATGCGCCGCAATGGCTTCACACGTGAGCAAGTGCTCGCCATCATCGCGCGGCAAGCCACGCGCGAGGCACGCCTCGCGGCCGCCGACAACGTGGTGGTGAACGACAACGGCGCGACGCTCGAAACGCTCGATCAGGACGTCGACGCATTGCATCAGACGTATCTCAGGCTCGCTGCCGAAAAGGCCGGCAAAGCGTAAAACGCGCCATCCGCGCGCGATTAGCGGGTCACATCGGCATAGCGCCGGGCCGGCGCGATTGCGACCATAGTCCCACGGCATTAGAATGTCCTGCAATCCGTCACCCACCACGCCCGAGGCGAGCGCGCTTGATTCTTTACGAGTATCCCTTCAACGAGCGAATCCGGACGCTGCTGCGCCTCGAAGACCTGTTCGAGCGCTTCACGTTTTTCCTGACCCAGGAGGATCCGAGGGAACATCACGTCGCGCTCACGACGCTCTTCGAAATCGCCGAAGTCGCAGGCCGCGCCGACCTGAAGTCGGATCTCATGAAGGAACTCGAGCGGCAGCGCCAGACGCTCGCGCCGTTCCGCGGCAATCCCGGCATCGAGCAGAATGCGCTCGAAACCGTGCTGGGCGAAATCGAGCAGACGCTCGCCGGCCTCACGCAGATGCAAGGCAAGACGGGCCAGCATCTGATGGACAACGAGTGGCTCACGAGCATCCGCAGCCGCGCGATCATTCCCGGCGGCACCTGCAAGTTCGATCTGCCGTCGTATTACGCGTGGCAGCAGCTGCACGCCGATCAGCGCCGCCAGGACATCGCGAAATGGGTCACGCCGCTGCTGCCGCTGCGCGACGCCGCTGCCATCGTGCTGCGCCTCGCGCGCGAGTCGGGCCAGGCGTCGAAGGTGATGGCGATGCAGGGCAGCTATCAGCAGATGCTGTCGGGCCGTGCGTATCAGCTCATGCAGGTACGCGTGGCACCGGAATTGCGCATGATTCCTGAGGCGAGCGCCAACAAGTACATGCTGTGGGTGCGCTTCACCGTGCAGGATGGCGATCTGCGTCCGCGGGCCGTCGATCAGGACGTACCTTTCCAGCTCACGCTGTGCAGCCTGTAAAACCGGACGCGCCGCCACGCCAGACTCAACGCAACCAAAGTTCTATCGCATGACCACTGTCGTCAAATGTCCGACCTGCGGCAAGGAAGTCCGCTGGGTGCCGGAAAACCGCTTCCGACCGTTCTGCTCCGAGCGCTGCAAGCAGATGGATCTCGGCGCATGGGCGGCCGAAAAATACCGCATTGGCGGCGCCGACGATGAAACGCCGCCGGAAGACGCGCCGCCCACGGATACGCGCCAGTAAGCGAGCGCCGCGACGCGCTTGCGCCGGACGAAAAAAGGCCGCTGTGCATCACGCACAGCGGCCTTTTGCATCGTCGTGGCCCGCAGGGTGTTACTCCGCGGCGAGCCACTCCAGCACGGGAATCGTCGCGGGCAAGAGCGGCTCGACGCTCGCTGGCAGCGACTGCCAGACGAACGCCTGACCTTCGCGGCCATGCGGCTCGCCGGTCCACTCGGTCACCTTGCAGAAGTAGAGCCGCACATAGGCGTGCGGGTAATCGTGTTCGAGCGTGTGCCACAGGTGGCACGCCTTCACGTCGATGCCCAGCTCCTCGTGCAGCTCGCGCGCGAGCGCCGCTTCGACGGACTCGCCCGCTTCCAGCTTGCCGCCCGGAAACTCCCAGTAGCCCGCATACGGCTTGCCTGCGGGGCGCTGCGCGAGCAGGTAGCGGCCATCGGGCTGCACCAGCACGCCCACCGCGACTTCCGTCACGGGGCGTGTCTTTCCGGAAGCGTCGTTTGCGGTGTTGGCCTCGGCGCTCATGCCTCTTGCGCCTTCTTGCCCGACCAGTCGCGTGCGAATTGCCACGCCACGCGGCCCGAACGCGAGCCGCGCTCCAGCGCCCAGACGAGTGCGTCGCCGCGCGCCGATTCGACTTCGGCGTCGTCGCAACCGAAATGGCGCAGCCAGTGCCCGACGATCGTCAGATAGTCGTCCTGCTTGAACGGATAGAAGCTCACCCAAAGGCCAAAGCGCTCGGACAGCGAGATCTTCTCTTCCACCACTTCGCCCGGATGAATCTCGCCGTCGGGCATGTGCTTGTACGTCTCGTTGTCGCTCATGTACTCGGGCAGCAGATGGCGGCGGTTCGAGGTCGCGTAGATCAGCACGTTGTCCGACTGCGCGGCCACAGAGCCGTCCAGCGCCACCTTCAGCGCCTTGTAGCCCGATTCGCCTTCCTCGAACGAGAGGTCGTCGCAGAACACGATGAAGCGCTCGGGGCGCGTCGAGATGAGATCGACGATATCGCCGAGGTCATGCAGATCGTCCTTGTCGACTTCGATCAGCCGCAGGCCCTGTTGCGCGTACGCGTTCAGGCAGGCCTTGATCAGCGACGACTTGCCGGTGCCGCGCGCGCCGGTCAGCAGCACGTTGTTCGCGGGCTTCTTCTGCACGAACTGGCGCGTGTTGCGGTCGATGAGATCTTTCTGCCGGTCGATGTTCTGCAGGTCGTCGAGCGAGATCTGCGAGATCGCGGCCACCGGCTGCAGGAAGCCGCGCCCCTGGCGCTTGCGCCAGCGAAACGCGACGGCCGCGTTCCAGTCGACATCGGGTGCCGACGGCGGCAGCACGGCCTCGAGGCGGCCGAGCAGCGCTTCGGCGCGGGTCAGAAACTGTTCGAGCTTGTCCATGTGGTGAAGGCGCTTGAAATCAGGAGCGGTAGTCCGCGTTGATGCTCACGTAGTCGTGCGAGAGATCGCAGGTCCAGATCGTGGCCTGCGCGTCGCCGCGGCCGAGCAGCACGCGAATCAGGATCTCGCTCTTCTTCATGACGCGCTGGCCGTCTTCTTCGCGATAGGCCGGGTTGCGACCGCCCGCTTTCGCCACGAGCACTTCGTCGAGATACAGGTCGATCTTGTCGACGTCGAGGTCCGTCACGCCGGCATAGCCGATCGCCGCGAGGATACGGCCAAGGTTGGGGTCCGATGCGTAGAACGCCGTCTTCACGAGCGGCGAATGGCCGATCGCATAGGCGATCTGGCGGCACTCGGCGACGTCCTTGCCGCCTTCCACCTGCACGGTCATGAACTTGGTCGCGCCTTCGCCGTCGCGCACGATCAGCTGCGAGAGTTCCTGGGCGACGGCCGTCACGGCGTCGCGCAGCGCGGCGTAGGCGGGCGTGTCCGTCGAGGTGATCGCGGGCAGGCTCGACTTGCCCGAGGCGATCATGATGAACGAGTCGTTGGTCGAGGTATCGCCGTCGATGGTGACGCAGTTGAACGAGCGGTCGGCCACGTACTTCACGAGTTCGTCGAGCACGGGCTGCGCAACGTTCGCATCGAAAGCGAGGAAGCCGAGCATGGTCGCCATGTTCGGCTTGATCATGCCCGCGCCCTTGCTGATGCCCGTGAACGTGATGGTGTGGCCGTCGACCGTCACCTGGCGCGACACGGCCTTCGGCAGCGTGTCGGTCGTCATGATGGCCTGCGCGGCGTCGTACCAGTTCGCGGCCTTGCGGTTCGCCAGCGCGGCGGGCAGTCCCGCCTTCAAACGGTCGATGGGCAGCGGCTCGAGGATCACGCCGGTCGAGAACGGCAGCACCTGCGAGGACTCGAGGCCGGCAAGACGCGCGAGTTCATCGCAGGTCTCGCGGGCGTGCTTCATGCCCGGCTCGCCGGTGCCCGCGTTCGCGTTGCCGGTGTTCACCACCAGCGCGCGAATGCCCTTGCCGCCCGCGCGCACCTTCGCGAGATGTTCGCGGCACACCGTCACCGGCGCGGCACAGAAGCGGTTCAGCGTGAACACGCCGGCCACGCTCGCACCTTCGTCGACGGAAATCACCAGAACGTCCTTGCGATTGGGCTTGCGGATGTTGGCTTCCGCCCAGCCGAGCGTCACGCCGGCGACCGGATGAAGTTGTGCGGGATCAATCGAGGGGAAATTGACAGCCATGGTGGCGACCTGTCGAAAAGGCAATGCCGGCCAGGGCGCTGGAGCCTGGCCGGCATCGGGATTCAAAACGCAAGGCCCGCCAGGGAAAGCGGGCCACCGGAATCTACGTTCAAGCCTGCGTCACGCGATCTTGCCGTGACACTGCTTGTACTTCTTGCCGCTGCCGCACGGGCACGGATCGTTGCGGCCCACCTTCGGCATCTCGCTGCCCACCGGCGGCGTATGGCTCATGGCCGCGCCCACCATTGCGGCGGCGGCGTCGGCGGCCACCGGTGCGGCAGCCGCGGGAGCCGGCGCCGCGTCGGCTTCGGCGAATTCGGCATGGCGGAACTCGACGTTCTCGACGTGATGGCCCTGCTCTTCCATCTGCTCGGCCGCCTGTTCGAGCTGCTCCGGCGACTGGATCTGCACGTTCATCACGATACGCGTGACTTCGAGCTTCACGGCTTCGAGCATCGCGGCGAACAGTTCGAACGCCTCGCGCTTGTACTCCTGCTTCGGGTTCTTCTGCGCATAACCGCGCAGATGGATGCCCTGACGCAGGTGGTCGAGCGCCGCGAGGTGTTCGCGCCAGCTGCGATCGAGCGTTTGCAGCATGACCGAGCGCTCGAATGCGCTGAACGATTCGCGGCCCACGAGCGCGACCTTCTGCTCGTACGCTTCGTCGGCGGCGGCCAGCACGGCTTCGAGAATTTCATCGGCGTCGATCGACGACGACTCGTTGATCATCTCCTGGATCGCGAGGTCGAGCTGCCACTCGTTGCGCAGCACTTCTTCGAGCTCGGGCACGTCCCATTGCTCTTCGATGCTGCCGTGCGCCACGAACTGGCGCACGATGTCGGTGATCACGCCATGACGCATCGCGCCGATCGTTTCGGTGATGTCATGCGCTTCGAGCAGTTCGTTGCGCTGCTGGTAGATCACCTTGCGCTGATCGTTCGAGACGTCGTCGTATTCGAGCAGTTGCTTGCGGATGTCGAAGTTGCGCGCTTCGACCTTGCGCTGCGCCGATTCGATCGAACGCGTGACGATGCCCGCCTCGATCGCCTCGCCTTCCGGCATCTTCAGGCGATCCATGATCGCGCGCACGCGGTCGCCCGCGAAAATGCGCAGCAGCGGGTCTTCGAGCGAGAGATAGAAACGCGACGAGCCCGGGTCGCCCTGACGGCCCGCACGGCCGCGCAGCTGGTTGTCGATCCGGCGCGACTCGTGACGCTCGGTGCCGATGATGTGCAGACCGCCCGCGGCCTTCACCTGATCGTGCAGCGTTTGCCACTCGTCGTGCAGTTGCTGGATGCGGCGCGCCTTTTCGTCGGCGGGAATCGCTTCGTCGGCTTCGATAAACGCTGCCTGCTTCTCCGCATTGCCTCCCAGCACGATGTCGGTACCGCGGCCCGCCATGTTGGTGGCGATGGTAACGCGCTGCGGACGGCCCGCTTCAGCGACGATCGCGGCCTCACGCGCGTGCTGCTTCGCGTTGAGCACTTCGTGCGGCAGACCGGCCTTCGTGAGCAGGTTCGAAAGCAGCTCCGAGTTTTCAATCGACGTCGTGCCGACCAGCACCGGCTGACCACGCTCGTAGCATTCGCGGATATCGCGGATCACGGCGTCGTAGCGTTCGCTCGCCGTCTTGTAGATCTGATCCTGCTTGTCGATCCGCTTGGGTGTGCGGTTCGTCGGGACCACCACCGTTTCGAGGCCGTAGATCTCGTTGAATTCGTACGCTTCGGTGTCGGCCGTGCCCGTCATGCCCGAGAGCTTCGCGTACATGCGGAAATAGTTCTGGAACGTGATCGAGGCGAGCGTCTGGTTCTCGCTCTGGATCTTCACGTGCTCCTTCGCTTCCACGGCCTGGTGCAGGCCGTCCGACCAGCGGCGGCCGGCCATCAGACGGCCGGTGAATTCGTCGACGATGATGACTTCGCCGTTCTGCACCACGTAGTGCTGGTCCTTGTGGAACAGCGTGTGGGCGCGCAGTGCGGCGTACACGTGGTGCATCAGCGTGATGTTCTGCGGCGCGTAGAGGCTTTCGCCCTGGCCGATCAGGCCCCACTCGGAGAGCATGCGCTCGGCCTTCTCGTGGCCCGACTCGGTGAGGAACACCTGGCGCGCCTTTTCGTCGAGCGTGTAGTCGCCCGGCTTTTCCACGCCCGTGCCGTCGGCCTTCTCTTCGCCGATCTGCTGCTCGAGCAGCGGCGGCAGTGCGTTCATGCGCACGTAGAGTTCGGTGTGGTCTTCGGCCTGGCCCGAGATGATGAGCGGCGTACGCGCTTCGTCGATCAGGATCGAGTCCACCTCGTCGACCACGGCGAAGTTCAGCGCACGCTGCACGCGCGCCTCGGTCTCGTAGACCATGTTGTCGCGCAGGTAGTCGAAGCCGAACTCGTTGTTCGTACCGTAGGTGATGTCCGCGGCGTACGCTTCCTGCTTCGTCGCGTGGTCCATCTGCGACAGGTTGATGCCGACGGACAGACCGAGGAAATTGTAGAGGCGCGCCATCCATTCGGCGTCGCGCTGCGCGAGGTAGTCGTTCACCGTCACGACGTGGACGCCGCGGCCCGACAGCGCATTCAGGTAGACGGGCAGCGTGGCGACGAGCGTCTTGCCTTCGCCGGTGCGCATTTCAGCGATCTTGCCGTAATGCAGCACCATGCCGCCGATCAGCTGCACGTCGAAGTGGCGCATCTTCAGCACACGCTTGCTCGCCTCGCGGCAAACGGCGAACGCCTCGGGCAGCAGTTCGTCGAGCGACGTGCCTTTGGCCACGCGCTCGCGGAACTCGGCCGTCTTCGCGCGCAGCTGCTCGTCGGTGTACTGCTCGATCTTCGGTTCGAGCGCGTTGATCGCCGCGACCGTCTTCTGATATTGCTTGATCAGGCGCTGATTGCGGCTGCCAAAGATTTTCTGTAAGAAACCGGTGGTCATCGGATCGGTGTCTGCGTCGCGGCTTCGGCCGTGATTCCTGAGGGCGGGTTCAGCGGGTTGTGCATGTGTGCACTACGCATCCGGACCGGAGGGACCTCGGCGGCTTTAGCCCAAAAATGGTGGATTCGAATCGGGCATTTTAGCACGCGCCCTCTCACCCGCCTGTGTCAGCGCGAAGTCGGCTCTGGCGCGCGGTGCCCGCACGGACGGCCTTCCCGCCGTGCGGCGAAGGGCCGCGATGCGGCCCTGGCCGAATGGCCCGAAGGCGCTTGGATGAGCGGTGCGCAGGCTACAATGACGGCATCAGAGTCCCGCCCGCGCGCTCGCCCATCCTTACGCCACATGAGCCGTTTCTCGCCGTTTTCAAGGTCCAGGGGACCACGCGCCCCCCAGCCGCTCGCTGAAGTGCTGAGCCGCACGGACGCGTTCGCGCCGCTGCGCGCCGGCGTCGAGCAGATCGCGGCGATCCAGCGCGACTTGAACGCGCTGCTGCCCGACTATCTCGCGGCGAGCGTCGAGCCCGGCTTCATCAAGGACGGCACGCTGGCCCTTTTCACCGCGCACAATGCGCTCGCCGCGCGGTTGCGGCATCTGGAGCCGCGGCTCGTGGCCGACCTGCAGGCGCGCGGCTGGGCGTTGAACAGTGTGCGCATCCGCGTGCGTCCGCAGGCCGTGAAAGATCCCGCGCCGCCCAAGCAGGCGCGCATGACGCCGGTTGGCGCGGCAGCGCTTCAGGCGCTGAGCGAATCGCTCGAGGCTTCGCCGCTGCAGGCAGCCCTCGCGAAGATGGCGGCGCGCCACATGAAAAAGCGCTGATCCCGAGCGCCCAAGTCTCACGAAACGGCGCAGAAAGAAAAAGGGCAGCATATGGCTGCCCTTTTTACTGCCAGATCGCGCGCGAAACTCAGGCGAATGCGGTCTGTGCCTCATAGCCGAAGCCGCGCGGCGCCTTCTGCGGATCGTCGAACGTGACGATCTCGTAGGCGTCCTCGTTCGCGAGCAGCTCGCGCAGCAGCGCGTTGTTCAGGCCGTGGCCCGACTTGTACGCGTCGTACGCCGCCAGCAGCGGATGGCCGACCACATACAGGTCGCCGATCGCGTCGAGCATCTTGTGCTTCACGAACTCGTCGTCGTAGCGCAGGCCGTCGTTGTTCAGAATGCGGTACTCGTCCAGCACGATGGCGTTGTCCATGCTGCCGCCGCGTGCGAGGCCCAACTCGCGCATCATCTCGACTTCATGCGCGAAGCCGAACGTGCGGGCGCGCGCGATTTCACGCACGTACGAGGTATTCGCGAAGTCCACTTCGAGCGCCTGGCCCGTCTTGTCGACGGCCGGGTGGCGGAAGTCGATCGTGAACTTGAGCTTGAAGCCGAAGTAAGGGTCGAGGCGTGCGAACTTGTCGCCGTCGCGGATCTCCACGGGCTTCTTGACCTTGATGAACTTCTTCGGAGCGTTCTGCTCCTCGATACCCGCCGACTGGATCAGGAACACGAACGAAGCCGCGCTGCCGTCCATGATCGGAATTTCCTCGGCGGTCACATCCACGTAGAGGTTGTCGATGCCAAGGCCTGCGCAGGCGGACATGAGGTGCTCGATCGTCGAGACACGTGCGCCGTCCTTCTGCAGCACCGAAGCGAGGCGGGTGTCGCCAATCGCCATCGCCGATGCGGGGATGTCCACCGGCGTCGGCAAATCCACGCGCGAAAACACGATGCCCGTGTTCGGCGCCGCCGGACGGAGCGTCAGGTCGACCTTGCGCCCCGAATGCAGGCCGATGCCGACTGTCTTCACGATTGATTTGATGGTTCGCTGCTTCAACATGGTCTTCTTACTCATTGAAAATCCCAATCGGGACTTTTTAATTCATAGCACGAATTATACTCCAGTTGCGCCGAGTCCGTCGTTTTCACCGGCGTGACAAACTGTTTCCCCGTGTTACCCAATGGGGATGGAGCGCGGGCCGATGCCCGGAACGGAGGCGTTCCCGGGGTAATCGGCCCGCTGGGCTCACGTAATGGCCTGTCACATTTGCGCCGCAGGTGCACGTTGCTTCAGGGCAACGCCGCGCCCGCGAACGCGCTCATGCGCGGGTCAACGTGGCAAGTATGCTCGCAGCATCGCTCACTTCGAACTTGCCGGGTGCTTCGACGTGCAGCGTCTTGACCACGCCGTCGTCGACCACCATCGCATAGCGCTGGGAGCGGATTCCCATGCCACGCGCCGACAAATCCTGCTCCAGTCCGAGTGCACGAGTCAACGCTGCACTGCCGTCGGCCATCATGCGTACCTTGCCCGAGGTACGCTGATCGCGTCCCCACGCGCCCATGACGAACGCGTCGTTGACGGACACGCACCAGACCTCGTCGACACCGGCCGCGCGCAGCGCGTCGAAGTGTTCAACGTAACCCGGCACGTGCTTCGCGGAGCACGTTGGCGTGAATGCGCCCGGCAATCCGAAGATCACCACGCGCTTGCCCGCGGCTTCCTTTTGCACGTCGAAGCTGTTCGGCCCCAGCGTGCAACCCTCGCGCGCGTCTTCGACGAACTCGAAGAGGGTCGCTTCGGGCAGCGTTTCACCCTGTTTGATCATGACTCGTCCTTCGCAACGATGCGCAAGCGTGTCGCGCTGGCGTCGTGCAATGTTGGGCAACGATGTACTCCAAGGTTACACAGGAACGCCTGGCGACACCGCGCCTGTCGCCCACGCTCAACGCGTGGCGGGCAACCGTCCCTGCCGCGCATCCTCGCGGATGCGGCCTTGCTGGCCTTGCTCGCCTTCATTGCTACGCAGCGCGCTGTCTGTCTGCGGGCGAGGGCAACGCGTGCCCTGCCGCAGTCAGATCGGCTCGCGTGTCAGTCCGCCTGCTTGCGCAGGAACGCCGGGATATCGTACGTGTCGACGCCCTTTTCCTGCAGCGCCTGCACGTGCGAAGCCGCGGTGTCGCGCGACGTGCGCCACACTGCCGGCGTGTCGAGCGCGCCGTAGTCGGCCGTGTTGCCGTGGCCGCTGTGCTGCGGTGCGTACGAACCCGCCGGAGCCGGGATCGGCTGGTTGTCCGTGCCCGTGCGCAGCAGTTGCATCGGCGCGGCTTGCTGCTTCTTCGCAGCACGGCCGAGGCCCGTTGCCACCACCGTCACGCGCAGCGCGTCGCCCATCGCGTCGTCGTACACCGCACCGAAGATCACCGTCGCGTCTTCTGCAGCATAGCTCTTGATGGTGTTCATCACTTCGCGCGTTTCGGACAAACGCAGCGAACGGCTCGACGTGATGTTGACCAGCACGCCGCGCGCACCCGACAGATCGACGCCTTCGAGCAGCGGGCTCGCCACGGCCTGTTCCGCCGCGAGGCGCGCGCGATCGACGCCGGCAACCGTCGCCGTGCCCATCATCGCCTTGCCCTGCTCGCCCATCACCGTCTTCACGTCTTCGAAGTCGACGTTCACGAGACCGTCGACGTTGATGATTTCGGCGATGCCTGCAACCGCGTTGTTCAGAACGTCGTCCGCGCACTGGAAGCACTTGTCCATCTCGGCGTCATCGCCCATCACGTCGAACAGCTTGTCGTTCAGGACGACGATCAGCGAGTCGACGTGATCCTCCAGTTGCTGCGAGCCGGCTTCGGCCACGCGCATACGCTTGCCGCCTTCGAACTCGAACGGCTTGCTCACCACGCCAACGGTGAGAATGCCCATCTCCTTGGCGATCTGCGCGACGACCGGGGCTGCGCCCGTGCCGGTGCCGCCGCCCATGCCGGCGGTGATGAACACCATGTGCGCGCCGCGCAGTGCGTCGGCGATGCGCTCACGGGCTTCTTCTGCTGCCGCGCGGCCCATCTCCGGCTTCGCACCGGCGCCAAGGCCCGTGTTGCCGAGCTGAATCACGGCCGATGCACGCGAGCGCGAGAGCGCCTGTGCGTCCGTGTTCATCACGATGAAGTCGACGCCTTGCACGCCGCGGTTGATCATGTGCTGCACGGCATTGCCGCCCGCACCACCAACGCCTACCACCTTGATGATGGTGCCGTTGGTTTCGGTTTCCAGCATCTGGAATTCCATGTTGCCTCCGTCAAGAAAAAGATTCCGCTCCTCGGCCGTTATCCAGTGGAAGATCGGGCAACCTTCCACTGCGCGCTAGCCGCCGTCACCAGCGCGATTTTCGAAGCTTGTACTTCGCCTTCTGTCCTGCGACTTCTGTCGTTAGAAGTTGCCGAGGAACCAGTCCTTCATGCGTGAAAAGACCTGGCCCATCGACCCCGACTGCACTGCAACCTTGCGCCCGCGCATACGCTGCGAGCGGCCTTCGACGAGCAGGCCCATCGCGGTCGAGTAGCGCGGATTGCGCACCACGTCGGCCAGACCGCCTGCATATTCCGGCACGCCGATGCGCACCGGCTTCAGGAAAATGTCCTCGCCCAGCTCCACCATGCCCGGCATCATCGCGGCGCCGCCCGTGAGCACGACGCCCGAGCTCAGCAATTCTTCGTAGCCCGACTCGCGCACCACCTGCTGCACGAGCGAGAAAAGCTCTTCCACGCGCGGCTCGATCACGGCCGCGAGCGCCTGGCGCGACAGCGTGCGCGGACCGCGCTCGCCCAGCCCCGGCACTTCGATCATCTCGTCCGGATCGGCGAGGGCCTGCTTCGCGATGCCGTAGCTCACCTTGATGTCTTCCGCGTCGGGCGTGGGCGTGCGCAGCGCCATGGCGATGTCGCTCGTCACCTGGTCGCCCGCGATCGGAATCACCGCGGTATGGCGAATCGCGCCTTCGCTGAAGATCGCGATGTCGGTCGTGCCGCCGCCGACATCGACGAGCACCACGCCCAGTTCCTTCTCGTCCTCGGTCAGCACCGCCAGCGACGAAGCGAGCGGCTGCAGGATGAGGTCGTTCACTTCGAGGCCGCAGCGGCGCACGCACTTCACGATGTTCTGCGCCGCACTCACCGCGCCCGTCACGATATGCACCTTCACTTCCAGACGGATGCCGCTCATGCCGATCGGCTCGCGCACATCTTCCTGGCCGTCGATGATGAATTCCTGCGTGAGGATATGCAGCACCTGCTGGTCGGTCGGGATGTTGATCGCCTTCGCCGTTTCGATCACGCGCGCGACGTCTGCCTGCGTGACTTCCTTCTCCTTGATGGCGACCATGCCGCTCGAGTTGAAGCTGCGAATATGGCTGCCCGCAATGCCGGTGAATACGTTAGTGATCTTGCAGTCGGCCATGAGTTCCGCTTCTTCGAGCGCTCTCTGGATAGACTGCACCGTGGCCTCGATGTTCACCACCACGCCTTTCTTGAGACCTTTCGATTCGCTCTGGCCGAGACCGATCACTTCGTAGTGGCCTTCGCCCTTCAATTCGGCGACGACGGCCACCACCTTCGACGTCCCGATGTCGAGGCTGACCAGCAGATCCTTATAGTCTTTACTCATATCGTGCTCGTTGCGTGTGATGTCCTGTTACTTCTTGCCCGGAGCGGGCGTGTCACTGATGAAGCGCATGCCGGCCGCCCTTATCGCAAACCCGTTTGGATAACGCAAGTCCGCGTATTCGATCTCTTTGCCCCAACGTTGCGTCACCGCCGACCATGCCGCGATGAGGCGGTGCGAACGCTCACTCAGTGTGTCGGCGTTGCGCTCGCGGCCCAGCTCCACCTGCATGCCGTTCGAGAGCTTCACCGTCCATGCGTAACGCGGCGAGAGCGTCACTTCCTCGGGCGTGAGCCCGAGCGGCGCGAACCACTTCTCCAGGTCGCGGTAGCGCGCGACGACTTCGGGCGCCGTGCCGTCGGGGCCGTCGAACGCGGGCAACTCTTCGTCAAGTTCGCCCTGGTTCGCCGTGAACAGCTCGCCATCCGTGCTCACGAGCTGATCGCTGCCCCACGTGCCCAGCGGTTTGTACTCTTCGAGCGTGACAGCCAGTGCGTTGGGCCACACGCGGCGCACGCTCGCGTGACGCACCCACGGCATCTGCTCGAACGCGGCGCGCGCCGTATCGAGATCGACCGTGAAGAAGTTGCCCTTCAGCCGGCCGACCACGCCCGCTCGCACGGTGGGCGAGTTGATGTGCTCGGTGTCGCCCTCGATGCGGATCTCTCGCAGCGCGAAGTTCGGGCGCTGCACGAGCCAGTAGCAGCCGGCCGCCAGCAACGCGAGCGCGAGCAGCGCGTGCAACGCGTTGGCGGCAAGGTTGAGCTGGCGTACGTTATTCCACATTTCGAGATTGTCGGTTCAATACCGGTTCGGCAATTCGTCGGTCAGAGATTAATCAGGGGTTCAATCTTTTAGCGTTTGTGCCAGCACGCGCACCACCAGATCGCGATACTCGATGCCTACCGAGCGCGCGGCCTTCGGCGGCAGCGAGTGATCGGTCATGCCCGGCGCCGTGTTCACTTCGAGGAAGTACGCGTTGCCTGCGCCGTCCATCATGAAATCGGCGCGGCCCCAATCGGTGCAGCCGAGCACGTCGAACGCGCGGCGCGCGAGCTTCTTCAGTTCCGCTTCCTTCTCGGGCGCGACGCCGCACGGAATCAGATACTGCGTCGTGTCGAGGATGTACTTCGCGTCGTAGTCGTAGAACTCACCCGCCGGCACGATCTTGATGATCGGCAGATCGAGGTCGCCCGCGATGCACGCGGTGTACTCGCCGCCGCCTTCGATGCTCTTTTCCACCAGCACGATCTTGTCGAACTTTGCGGCTTCTTCGAGCGCCGGCACGAGTTCGCTTTCCGCCTTCACCTTGATCACGGCCACGCTCGAGCCTTCGCTCGCGGGCTTCACGAAGAGCGGCAGGCCGAGCTTCGCGACGATCTGCGGCGCGCGCGCCGCGTAGTCGTCGCCGCGCAGCACCGCCTCGAACGGCGGCGTGGGAATGCCCAGCTGCTGCCACACGAGCTTGCTGCGGAACTTGTCGAGCCCAAGCGCGGAGCCGAGCACGCCCGTGCCCGTATAGCGAATGCCGTAGAAGTCGAGCGCGCCCTGGATCTGGCCGTTCTCGCCGTAGCCGCCGTGCAGCGCGTTGAACGCGCGCACGAAACCTTCGTCCCTGAGCGCCGAAAGCGGACGCTCGGACGGGTCGAACGGATGCGCGTCGATGCCGGCGCTCTGCAGCGCCTGCAGCACCAGCGTGCCCGACTTGAGCGATACCTCCCGCTCAGCGGACACGCCGCCGTACAGCACCGCGACCTTGCCAAATTGTTTCGGATCGATACTGCTCATGTCACTCACGCCTTCTGTTCCTGTTGGGCGATTCGACCCGGCACGCCGCCGATCGAACCCGCGCCCATCGTAATCACCACATCGCCGTCGCGCACGACCGCTGCGAGCGCCTCCGGCACTTCATCCACGGTCTCGACGAACACCGGCTCGACCTTGCCCGCCACGCGAATCGCGCGTGCGAGCGCGCGGCCATCGGCTGCGACGATCGGCGCTTCGCCGGCCGCATAGACATCGGTCAGCACGAGCGCATCGACGGTCGACAGCACGCGCACGAAGTCTTCGAAACAGTCGCGCGTCCGCGTGTAGCGGTGCGGCTGGAACGCCAGCACGAGACGGCGCTCGGGAAACGCGCCGCGCGCCGCTGCGATCGTCGCGGCCATTTCCACCGGGTGATGGCCATAGTCGTCGATCAACGTCCAGGCGCCGCCGCCGTTGACGGGAATCTCGCCATAGCGCTGAAAACGACGGCCCACGCCGTTGAATTCCGCGAGCGCGCGCTGAATATCGGCGTCCTTGACTTCGAGTTCGGTCGCGATCGCAATCGCAGCGAGCGCGTTCTGCACGTTGTGCGTGCCCGGCAGATTCAGCACGATGTCGAGCGACGGCGCGTCTTCGCGCATCACCGTGAAGTACATCTTGCCTTCGCGCGCGACCACGTTGACCGCGCGCACCTGCGCGTCGGACGCGAAGCCGTAACGGATGATCGGCTTCGAGACGAACGGCAGAATCTCCTTCACGTTCGGATCGTCCACGCACAGCACGGCGATGCCATAGAACGGCAGGCGATGTGTGAACTCGATGAACGCCTGCTTCAGGCGCGCGAAGTCGTGCCCGTAGGTGTCCATGTGATCGGCGTCGATGTTCGTAATGACTTCGATCACGGGGAACAGGTTCAGGAACGATGCGTCGGATTCGTCGGCTTCCGCCACGATGAAGTCGCCCGTACCGAGACGCGCGTTCGCGCCCGCACTGATCAGGCGCCCGCCGATCACGAAGGTCGGATCGAGCCCGCCCGCGGCCAGCACGCTCGCGACGAGCGAGGTCGTGGTGGTCTTGCCGTGCGTGCCTGCGATCGCGATGCCCTGCTTCAGACGCATCAGTTCCGCGAGCATCACGGCACGCGGCACGATGGGAATGCGGCGATGGCGTGCCGCGAGCACTTCGGGGTTGTCGCTGCGCACCGCGGTCGAAACGACCACGGCATTCGCGCCTTCGATGTTCTCTTCGGCATGGCCGATCGCGATGCGCGCGCCGAGCGCGGCGAGTCGATCGGTGACCGCGTTCTTCGCGAGGTCCGAGCCGCTTACCTGGTAGCCGAGATTGACGAGCACTTCGGCGATGCCGCTCATGCCCGCGCCGCCGATGCCGACGAAATGGATATGTTTGACGATGTGTTTCATTGCTTTCCTCCCGCACTTACGCCCGCCACAGCCGCGCAGATGCGCGCGACCTGATCGGCGGCGTCGGGTTTCGCGAGCGCGCGAGCGCGCCCGGCCATTTCCGCCAGCGATGTTCTGGTCTGATGCCGCAACCAGTCGGCGAGTCCTTGCGCCGTCAGGTCGCGTTGCTGCACCACGAGCGCTGCGTCCTTGTCGGCAAGGAACGCGGCGTTGGTGGTCTGGTGGTCGTCCACGGCGTAGGGGAACGGCACGAAGCATGCCGCCACGCCCACGGCCGCGATCTCGGCCACCGTCATTGCGCCCGAACGGCAGACCACGAGATCCGCGTTCCGGTAGGCGCTCGCCATGTCGTCGATGAACGGCACGAGCTGCACCGTGTCATTCAGTTCGAGTCCGGCGTCGAGATAGTTTTGACGCAGGGCGTCGATGTGCTTCGCGCCCGCCTGATGCACGATGTGCGGACGCTCTTGCGGCGCAAGCAGCGACAGCGCGCGCGGCACGACTTCGTTGAGCGCCGTGGCGCCGAGACTGCCGCCCACTACGAGCAAGCGCAACGGACCGCTGCGCGCGGCGTAGCGCGCCGCGGGCGCGTCGACGTGTTCGAGCGCTTCGCGGATCGGATTGCCGGTCCACTCGGCGTTCGGCAAGGCGCCCGGAAACGCCACGAGCACGCGCTTCGCCAGCTTCGCAAGCACCTTGTTCGCGAGACCCGCAATCGAATTCTGTTCGTGCAGCACGAGCGGACAGCCCGACAGCGCGCTCATCACGCCCGCCGGGAACGTGATGTAGCCGCCCATGCCGAGCACGACGTCGGGCTTCACGCGGCGCAGCGCCGCGAGGCTCTGCGTGCAGGCGCGCAGCAGGTTCAGCGGCAGCATCAGCTTGGTCTTGATGCCCTTGCCGCGCACGCCGCCAAAGCGCACGTGTTCCATCGTGATGCCGTGCTTCGGAACGAGCGTCGCTTCCATGCCCGCGGGATTGCCGAGCCACACCACGCGCCAGCCCCACTGCTCCATGCGATGCGCGACGGCGAGCCCCGGGAACACGTGTCCCCCGGTGCCGCCGGCCATCACCATGAGGGTGCGCGTTGCTGCGCTCATACCTTGCCTCCGCGCATCAGGACCCGGTTTTCGTAATCCACGCGCAGCAGCAACGCCACGGCGACGCAGTTGAGCAGGATGCCCGAGCCGCCATAGCTCACGAGCGGCAGCGTGAGACCCTTGGTCGGCAAGAGACCGAGGTTCACGCCCATGTTGATGAAGGCCTGCGCGCCGAACCACACGCCGAGGCCCTTGGCGACGAGGCCCGCGAACGTGCGGTCGAGCGCGAGCGCCTGGCGGCCGATCTCGAACGAGCGGCGCACGATCCAGTAGAACAGCAGGATCACGACGAGCACGCCGACGAAACCAAGCTCCTCGCCGATCACGGCGAGAATGAAGTCGGTGTGTGCTTCCGGCAGATAGTTGAGCTTCTCGACGCTGCCGCCAAGCCCCACGCCGAACCACTCGCCGCGACCGAACGCGATGAGCGAGTGCGTGAGCTGGTATGCCTTGCCCTGCGCGTAGCGGTCGTCCCACGGATCGAGGTACGCGAAGATCCGCTCGCGGCGCCACGGCGACGCCCACACGAGCAGCGTGAAGGTGCCTACGGCCGTGGCCACGAGACCGCCGAACAGCTTGCCGTTCACGCCGCCGAGGAACAGCACGCCCATGGCGATCGCGGCGATCACCATGAATGCGCCCATGTCGGGCTCGAGCAGCAGCAGCGCGCCGACCACGCCCACGGCGAATGCCATCGGCAGGAAGCCTTTCGCGAAGCTGTGCATGTATTCCTGTTTGCGCACCGTGTAGTTCGCCGCGTAAATCGTCACGGCGAGCTTCATGATTTCCGACGGCTGCATGTTCGTGACGCCGAGCGGAATCCAGCGACGCGCGCCGTTCACGCCCTTGCCGATGTGCGGAATCAGCACGACCACCAGCATGGCGAGCGAGATGAGAAAGAGCTTGGGCGCGTAACGCTCCCACGTGGAAACGGGAATACGGAACGCAACGAGCGCCGCAACCGTGGCGATCACGAGGGAAACGAGGTGGCGCACGAGGAACGCCCAATCGCGGTACGAGGCGTACTTGGGCGAATCGGGCATGGCGATCGAGGCGGAGTACACCATCACCACGCCAAGGCCCAGAAGCGCGATGACGGCCCACAGCAGCGAGTGGTCGTAGTCGAGCATGCGCGAGCGGCCGGGACGCACGCCGTTGACGACGCTCGCGAGACCGCCCGAGCGCGCGCCGCCGCCCGACGAGCCGCCGGCCTGGCCGTTTTCGCGCGAGAGCCGCGCACCGAATCGCTCGGACCAGCTCATATCATCGTCCCCCGTTCTGCAGCGATTTCTTCTACGGTGTCGTGGAATACGGCTGCGCGATGAGCGTAGTTGCGGAACATGTCGAGGCTCGCGCAAGCGGGCGACAGCAGCACGACGTCGCCGGGTTGCGCGAGCGCCGTCGCCGCGCGCGTGGCTTCTTCGAGCGTCGCGTGGTCGCTCATCGCGATGCCGGTTTCTTCGAGCGCCGCGCGGATCTTCGACGCGTCGCGGCCGATCAGCATCACGGCACGGCACCAGCGCGCAACCGGCGCGGCGAGCGGATCGAAGTCCTGGCCCTTGCCGTCGCCGCCGGCGATCAGCACCGTGCGCTGCGCGAGGCCGTCGAGCGCCGCCACCGTCGCGCCGACGTTCGTGCCCTTGCTGTCGTCCACGTAGTCGATGCCGTCGATCGAGGCGATCAGTTCCACGCGATGCGGCTCGCCGCGATACTCGCGCAGGCCGTGCAGAAGCGGCGCGGGTGCCAGCTCGATCGCGCGCGTGAGCGCGAACGCCGCGAGCGCGTTGGCCGCATTGTGCAGACCGCGAATGCGCAGGGCGTCGGCGGGCATCAGGCGCTTCATGCCGAGGTTCACGGGCGCCGCTTCCTGCTGCTTGCGGCGACGCGGGGACACCGGCACGTCGGCCGCGTCGAGATCGTGCGCCTGCACGAGCCACTGCATGCCGTTCTCGCGCGACAGACCCAGGTCGCCGTCGTTCTCCGGCTCGTTCAGGCCGAAGGTCACGATCTTCGCGTCGCCACTCGCCTTCACGCTCGCGAGCGACATGACGCGCGCGTCGTCGCGGTTGAGCACGCGCGTCGTGCGCGGCCCGAAGATGCGGCCCTTCGCGGCCGCGTAGGCGTCGAGGCCGCCGTGCCAGTCGAGATGGTCCTGCGTGATGTTGAGGACCGCCGCGGCGTCCGGCTCGAACGTGTGCGCCATCTCCAGCTGGAAGCTCGACAGTTCGAGCACCCAGACGTCGGGCAACGCGGTGTTGTCGATGGCTTCGGCGAGCTTGTCGAGCATGGCCGGGCTGATGTTGCCCGCCACCGCCACGCGCTTGCCCGCGCGCTCGCAGAGCATGCCGGTCAAGCTCGTCGTGGTGGTCTTGCCGTTCGTGCCGGTGATGGCGAGCACCTTCGGCGCGTAGCCGCTCTCGCCGAGATGGCGCAGCGCCTGCGCGAAGAGTTCGAGCTCGCCCCACACTTCGATGCCGCGCTCGCGCGCCGCCGCGATCAGCGGCACGAGATCTTCGGCGAGCGGCGAGAGGCCCGGGCTGATCGCGACGAGTTCCACGCCGTCGAGCAGCGCCGTCGTGAACGCACCGCCGACGAAATCGGCGTCGATGCCGCGTGCGGCGAGTTCGGGAAGATTGGGCGGCGCTTCGCGCGTGTCGGCAATGCGCAGGCGGCAACCCTGCCGCGCGCACCAACGCGCCATCGCGAGACCCGATTCCCCGAGTCCCAGCACGAGCACCATCGGCTTTTGCCGATCCCGAAACTTCTCGCCGAACATCGCTTGCTTTCCTTGCTTACTTAGAGGCTCAACGCAGCTTGAGCGTGGACAGACCGATCAGACACAGCATCAGCGTGATGACCCAGAAACGCACGACAACCTGCGTTTCCTTCCAGCCGGACAGCTCGAAATGGTGATGCAGCGGCGCCATCTTGAAGATGCGGCGCCCTTCGCCGTAACGCTTTTTCGTGTACTTGAACCAGGTCACCTGCAGCATCACGGAGAGCGTCTCCGCCACGAAGATGCCGCCCATGATGAAGAGCACGATTTCCTGACGCACGATCACCGCGATGGTTCCCAGCGCGCCGCCGAGCGCGAGCGCGCCCACGTCGCCCATGAACACCTGGGCCGGATACGTGTTGAACCAGAGGAACGCGAGCCCTGCCCCGCCCATCGCCGAACAGAAGATGAGCAGTTCGCCGGCGCCGGCAATGTGCGGAAAGAGCAGATATTTCGAGTAGACCGAGCTGCCCATCACATAGGCGAATACGCCAAGCGATGCGCCGACCAGCACGACCGGCATGATCACGAGACCGTCGAGGCCATCGGTGAGGTTCACGGCGTTGCTCGCGCCGACGATCACGAAATACGTGAGCGCGATGAAGCCCCACACGCCGAGCGGATAGCTGATCGATTTGAGGAACGGCAGCAGCAAGTCGGCGCGCGCGGGCAGGCCCATCGACAGGCCGCTACGCACCCACGCCATGAAGAGATCGAACACGCGCACGTTGCTCGCCTCGGAGACGCTGAACGCGAGGTACACCGCAGCGAAGAGACCGATCACCGACTGCCAGAAGTACTTCTCGCGCGAAGACATGCCGCGCGGGTCCTTGTAGACGACCTTGCGATAGTCGTCGACCCAGCCGATCGCGCCGAAGCCGAACGTGACGAGCATCACGATCCAGATGAAGCGGTTCGTAAGATCGCCCCACAGCAAGGTGGAAACCGCGATGCCCAGCAGAATGAGCACGCCGCCCATGGTGGGCGTGCCGGACTTCACGAGGTGAGTTTGCGGGCCGTCCGTGCGCACGGCCTGGCCGACCTTCATTGCGGTGAGCTTGCGGATCACCCACGGGCCGAGGAAAAGCCCGATCGCCATCGCGGTGATGGTGGCCATCACCGCACGGAACGTCAGATAACTGAACACGCGCAAGAAGCTTGCGTCATTCTGCAGCCATTGCGCCAGCGCCAGTAGCATGCCTTGTATTCCTTCGTATTTCAGTGCGCACCGGACTTCGCGTCCGGCGCAGGGTTTTGCGGATTCGTGAGTGCCGCTACTACGCGCTCCATCTGCATGAAGCGCGAGCCTTTCACGAGAATCGTTGCGCCCGCGCCGTAACCGGCACCAGCCAGTGCGCGCACGAGTTCGCTCACGTCGGCGGCATGCAGCGCCTGCGCGCCGAACGCCGTCGCGCTGTCACGCGCTGCGTCGCCGAGCGTGTAGAGCGCGTCGATGCCGCGTTCCTTCGCGTAAGCGCCCACCTCGCGGTGAAAGGCGGGACCGTCGTCGCCGACTTCGCCCATGTCTCCGAGCACGAGCACACGCGGCGACGTGCGCGAAGCCAGCACGTCGATCGCCGCGCGCACCGAGTCGGGATTCGCGTTGTAGGTGTCGTCGATCACCGTCGCGCCCGTCAGCTCGCCAAGCGCCGCGCGCTTCACCTGCAAGCGGCCCTTCACCGGCTCGAACGCCTCGAGCCCGCGGCCGATCGCTTCGAGCGAGACGCCCGACGCAATCGCCGCCGCCGTGGCCGCGAGCGCGTTGTGCGCGTTGTGTGCGCCCAGCACCTTCAACTCCACTTCGAGATGGCCTTCCGGCGTCGCGATCGCGAGACGGCTGCCCGCGAGCTTGTCGACGAGCTTGCCGGTGACTGCCGCTTCAACCGCACGCGTATCCGTATGCAGCGCGAAGTCGAGGATGCGCGAACCCGTCGCCGCCACGCGCCAGATGCTCGCGTAGGCATCGTCGGCGGGAAACACCGCGACGCCCGTGGGCTTGAGCGTGTGAATCACGCTCGCATGCTCGAGCGCGACGGCTTCCACCGTCGCCATGAATTCCTGATGTTCGCGCTGCGCGTTGTTCACCACCGCGACCGTCGGCTCGGCGAATTTCGCCAGCAACTCGGTCTCGCCCGGGTGATTCATGCCGAGTTCGACCACCGCCAGCCGATGAGCGCCGCTCAAACGCAGCAACGTTAACGGCACGCCGATGTCGTTATTGAGGTTTCCGGTGGTCGCGAGACGCAAATTTTCTCCAACGGCCGCCGCGAAGATCGACGCGATCATTTCCTTGACCGTCGTTTTGCCGTTACTGCCCGTCACGGCGACGAGCGGCATCGAAAAGCGGCGGCGCCAGCCGAGCGCGAGCGCGCCGAGCGCCTTGCGCGTGTCGTCCACGCGCAGCGCGGGGATGCGCCAGTCGCCGGGGCTGCGCGAAACGAGCGCCGCGCTCACCTGGCGGTTCGCGACCTCGCCGAGAAAGTCGTGCGCGTCGAAGCGGTCGCCCTTGAGCGCGACGAAGAGATCGCCGGGGCCCGTGGTGCGGCTGTCGGTCGAAATGCGCTCGAACGTGGCGTTCTCGTCGCCGAGTACGCTCGCGCCGGGAATCAGCGCCGCGGCTTCCCGCAGGGAAAGCATCGTCATTCACCACCTCCGCGCCCGTGCGTGGCACGGGCGGCGAGTGCAAGCCGCGCGTGGTCCTGATCGGAGAACGCGCGCTTCTTGCCCATGATTTCCTGGGTCGCCTCGTGGCCTTTGCCGGCCAGCACGACGACGTCTTCGCGCGCCGCGCCGCGCACCGCCTGCAGGATCGCACTCGCGCGATCCTCGATGCGGCGCGCCTTCGCGGCGTCGCGCATGCCTTGCGCGATCTGCTCGATGATCGCGGCCGGCGACTCGCTGCGCGGGTTGTCGCTCGTCACGACGACCTGGTCGGCGAGGCGTTCCGCGATCGCGCCCATGAGCGGGCGCTTGGTCGCGTCGCGATCGCCGCCGCAGCCGAACATGCAGACGAGCTGGCCGCCGCGTGCGGCCGCCATCGGGCGCAGCGCTTCGAGCGTTTTTTCGAGCGCGTCCGGCGTATGCGCGTAATCGATCACGATGAGCGGCTCGTCGTGATCGGCGCGGCCGCCAAGACGCTCCATGCGGCCGTTCACCGGCTGCAGCTTCGAGATCTCGTTGAGCGCCGCGACGAGCGGCACGTTCGCCGCAAGCAGCGCGCCGAGCACGCCGAGCAGATTGCTTACGTTGAAGAGGCCGAGAACATGCGCCTCGACTTGCGCCTCGCCCCAATCCGACGTTTCCAGATGAAACGCCGTGCCGGTGGCGGTCGCGCGCACGTCGTTCGCGCGCAGCCACGCGTCGGCGACGGGTGCGTCGGCGGCGGGCGTCGCCACGCCATACGCAATCGTGCGAGCTTTGCCGCGCGTCGCGGCGATCAGGCGGCGGCCCGCTGCGTCGTCGGCGTTGATGATCGCGGCGCGCAGGCCCGGCCATGCAAACAGACGCGCCTTGGCGGCCTCGTAGGCCTCGAACGTGTGGTGATAGTCGAGATGGTCTTGCGTGAGATTCGTGAAGACGGCGATGTCGAACGATGTGCCGTTCACGCGGCCCTGATGCAGCGCGTGCGAGGAAACTTCCATCGCAATCGCCTGTGCGCCGGCACCGCGCAATTGCGCGAGGCTGCGCTGCAGCTGCGGCGCGTCGGGCGTGGTGAAGCCCGTATGCACGAGCTGGCCCGGAAAGCCCGTGCCCAGCGTGCCGACGATCGCGCACTTCTGGCCGATGGCCGTGAACGCCGAGGCGATCCACTGGCTGCACGACGTCTTGCCGTTCGTGCCCGTCACGCCGACCACGAGCATGGCATCGCTCGGGTCGCCATACCAGCCGCTGGCGATTTCGCCCGCGAGCACGTCGAGTTGCGGCACAGCGAGCGCAATCGACGCGTCGAGCTCCTCGCCCGCAAACCCTTCCGGCTGATACAGCAAGGCTGCGGCGCCCCGCTCGATCGCATTGGCGATGTGCGGACGGTTGTCCGCGCCCTCGACGGCGTAGGCGAGAAACACATCGCCCGGCTGGAGCGAGCGCGTGTCGGCGTGCAGGCCCGCTTCTGGCGCGACGTGCGCGCGCAGCCATGCGAGCGCGTCCGCGATCTGCCGGTGCGCGGGATGCTGGGTGCGCGTGGCGCTCATCGGACGACTCCGGGTCGATTTTTCGCGTTGTCCGCGACGGTCATGTGATGCGCGGCGGCGGCGCTTTTCGCGGTAGCCGTGTTCGACACGCGCTTCACCGGCGCAGCGGGCGCGTTCGCGACGGCCGGGGCCGAGGCGCCGGCGCTGTTGTCCTCGACGACGAGCTGCTTCACCGGCATGTCCGGCGGCACATTGAGCGAGCGCAGCGTATCGCCGACGATGCCCGAGAACACCGGACCCGACACCGCGCCGCCGAAGTGGCTGCCGGCCGTCGGTTCGTCGACCGTAACGGCGACGACGATGCGCGGATTCGGCATCGGCGCCATGCCGACGAACGACGCGCGGTACTTCGAATGATCGTAGCCGTGCGGGCCGTGCTTGTACGCCGTACCGGACTTGCCGCCCACGCGGTAGCCGGGTACGGCGGCGTCGGGCGAGGTGCCGTCCTTCGACACCACGCTCTCCAGCATCGTGCGCACTTCACGCGCCGTGGTCGGCGCGAAAACCTGGGTGCCCTGCACCGGCTGCGTGTCGCCGGAGTGGCGGAAGATCGTAACCGGCAGAATCTGGCCGTCGTGCGCGATCGCCGTGTACGCGCGCGCGAGCTGGAACAGCGAAACGGAGAGGCCGTAGCCGTAGGACATCGTCGCCTGCTCGATGCGGCGCCAGCTTTTCCACGGACGCAAACGGCCCGCCGCCGCGCCGGGGAACCCGACCTTCGGCGCCTGACCGAGACCGATGCTGGTGTACATGTCCCACATTTCTTCGGGCTTGAGCGTCATCGCGATCTTGGTCGCGCCGATGTTGCTCGACTTCTGGATCACGCCACCGACCGTCAGGACGCCGAACGCCGCGTCGTCGGTGATGGTCGCGCCGTCGAGCGTGAAGTGCCCCGGGCCCGTATCCACCAGTGTACTCGGCGAGACGCGGTGCAGATCCAGCGCGAGCGACACCGTGAACGGCTTCATGATCGAGCCCGGCTCGAACACGTCGGTGAGAATGCGGTTGCGCAGCTGCTCGCCCGTGAGGTGCGAGCGGTCGTTCGGGTTGTAGGTCGGATAGTTCACGAGCGCGAGCACTTCGCCCGTGCGCACGTCCACCACCATCGCGGCGCCGGCCTTGGCCTTGAACTTCTCGACGGCGGCTTTCAGGTTCGAATAGGCGATGTACTGAATCTTGCTGTCGATCGACAGTTCGACGTCCTTGCCATCGTGGGGCACGACCGTTTCGTCGACGTCCTCGACGATGTGGCCCATGCGGTCCTTGATGACGTGGCGAATGCCCGGCACGCCCGCGAGCACTTTCTGGTCCGACAGCTCGACGCCTTCCTGCCCCTCGTCCTCGACGTTGGTGAAGCCGATCAGGTGTGCGGTGACGTCGCCTTCCGGATAGAACCGCTTGTATTCGTTGCGCTGGTAAACGCCCGGAATGTCGAGCGCCGTCACTTTCTGTGCGACGTCGAGCGGCACCTGACGCTTCACGTAGACGAACGTCTTGTCTTCGGAGAGCTTCGCACGCAGCTCTTTCGTGTTCATGCCGAGCAGCGCGCCGAGCTGGTTGAGCTTGTCGGCGCCGAGATCGTCGGGCACAGCTTCGGGAATCGCCCAGATCGCGCGCACGGGCAGACTCGTGGCGAGCACGAGGCCGTTACGGTCGAGAATCTTGCCGCGCGTGGCCGGCAGCTCGATCGTGCGCTGGTAGCGGCTTTCGCCCTGCTTCTGATAGAACGCGTTGCCGGGCCCCTGAATCCAGAACGCGCGCGCAGCGAGCGCGACGAACGCCATGAAGAGCAGGAACACGACGAGCTTCGAGCGCCACATCGGCAGGCGCACGGAGAGAATGGGGTTGGCGCTGAAGGCGACGCTCTTGCGGCGATTGTCCTTTTTCATCGCGTGCCTCCGCGACGGGCAGGCGTGGGCGCGGCGCCCTGCAGGGGCGCCGAGGTCGGCACGGGGGCGTCGACGGCGGTGGCGCTGCCGGGCGCGAGCGTCAGATATTGCGTGCGTCCGGTCGTGACAGGCTGCATCTTGAGCGAGTCGGTGGCGATCTGTTCGATGCGCGACGTTCTCGACAGCGCGCTCTGCTGATATTGAAGCTGTGCGTAGTCCTGCTGGAGCTGATGCTCCTGCGACTGCGCACGTTGCAACTGGATGAAGATCTGGCGCTGCTGATTGGTGGCGTTCACGACGGAAAGCGCGCACCCCATGACGACGATCAGCAGGAAGATGTTCAGACGATTCATGGCGTGACGCGCTCCGCGGTGCGCATCACGGCCGAGCGGGCACGCGGATTCGCGGCGACTTCTTCGTCGCTCGCGAATACGCGGCCGAGCAGCTTGAGCGGCGGGCTCGGCAGGTCGACGGCGCGGATCGGCAGGCGGCGATCAACCGCCGGCGCGCTCGCGTGCGCCTGCATGAACCGCTTGACGATCCGGTCTTCGAGCGAATGAAAGCTGATGACCACCAGCCGCCCCCCCTGTTCCAGCAACGACAGTGCTGCTTCTAGAACGATCTGCAGCTCCGCAAGCTCTTGATTGACGTGAATCCGTATAGCTTGAAAGGTGCGGGTTGCCGGGTCCTTACCCTTCTCACGGGTTTTGACGACGTTAGCCACGATTTGGGCAAGCTCGCCCGTGCTGTCGAGAGGCCCGAGACGGTCGGACTCTGCCCGGCGAGCAACAAGCGCCTTTGCAATCTGAAAAGCAAACCGTTCTTCCCCATAATCCCGAATTACCTCCGTCAGTTCCTGCAACGTGGCCCGAGCGAGCCAGTCAGCGGCGGACTCGCCGCGCGTCGGGTCCATCCGCATGTCGAGCGGGCCATCCGCGCGGAAACTGAAACCGCGCTGCGGATCGTCGAACTGCGGCGACGACACGCCAAGGTCCAGCAATATTCCCGACACACGCCCTACCCCGCGCGACGCGAGCTCGTCGCGCAGCGAAGCAAAACTCTCATGCACGATCGAAAACCGCGCGTCGTTCACGGTTTGCGCCGTCGCGATCGCCAGCGGGTCCTTGTCGAACGCGATCAGGCGCCCGGCCTCGCCGAGACGCCCGAGGATCGCGCGACTGTGCCCGCCGCGACCGAACGTGCCGTCCACATAGACGCCGTCCGCGCGCGTGACCAGCGCGTTCACCGCTTCGTCTAGCAGCACCGTGCGATGCTGCAGTCCCTGTCCCATCGCAGATGCCATAGCTTTTTGAACCGCGATCAGAACGTGAAATTTTTCAAGGCGTCGGGCATGCCCTGTGCCATCGCCGCCTGTTCCTTGGCGGCGTAGGTCTGCGCATCCCACAACTCAAAATGACTACCCATGCCGAGCAGCATGACTTCCTTTTCCATTCCTGCCGCCAGACGCAATTCAGGTGAGACGAGCACGCGGCCCGCACTGTCGACATCGACGTCGGACGCATTGCCCAGAAAAATACGGCGCCACCAGTGCGCGTCCATCGGCAAGGCGGCGACCTTCGAGCGGAACACTTCCCATTCGGGGCGCGGAAATAGCAACAGGCAGCCGTCCGGGTGCTTGGTGATCGTCACCCGTCCTTCTGCCTGTTGTTGCAGCGCTTCCCGATAGCGCGACGGAATCGACATCCGTCCTTTCGCATCGAGTGTCAGCGCCGACGCCCCCTGGAACAATTTGCTCCCCCTAATGCGGCGCTTTTCGCCGCCCGCCTAAATCCCGGAAAATCTACCTGAATACGCGCCTGAAATCACACAAAAATACACTTTCTCACACTGTCTCCCACTTTAGAGGAACGCCCAACGAGGGTCAAGGGAGACCGGACGTTTTTTGACGAAATTTATCCGCTAGAACAAGGACTTAGCGGCACTTGTTGAAGTCGGGACAAAAGCCAAAAACCGTTATGAATGAATGAGCTAACGCAGGTTGTGAAGGTGATACGTGAAAAGTGCGGCGATAAACGGCCTACGGCGGGATCGAGCGGGGGGCTGCGGGGATTAAAACCGGGGGCTGAAAGCTCTGAAAGATTAATCCGGGTTTGGGCCGACGGCGATTGCCGGCCCACGCCATTAATCAGATGTAGTAGGCGGTTCGCGTCATGACTTTCGATGCTACTCGCATTAGCGAACGCACCGGCAAAGGCAATTCGACGCCGCCCAGATCGGTGGCCGATTTTGCGTGCGAGATTTCGTCGGCGCGCATTTGCTCGACGACCGCGCGCGACTCGAGATCGGCGGGCGGCAGGCTGTCGAGGTGGCTGTCGAGATGATGCTCGACCTGGCGCTCGGTTTCGGCCATGAAGCCGAGGCTCACCTTGTCGCCGAGGCGGCCGGCGGCGAAGCCGATCGCGAGCGCGCCGGCGTACCACAGCGGATTGAGCAGGCTCGGACGCGAGTCGAGCGCCTGCAGCCGGCGCGAGGTCCACGCAAGGTGATCCTCTTCCTCGCGCGCGGCCTGCTCGAAGGCTGCCCTGAGCGAGGGTGAGCGCGCCGAGATTTTCTGCGCCTGATACAGCGCCTGTGCGCACACTTCGCCGACGTGATTGACGCGCATGAGGCCGGCGGCGTGCGTGCGCTCGGCAGGCGTGAGTTCACTGCCAGCTGGCACGGCATCGCCCTCGGGCGTCACTTCGATGGTAACGGGGGAAGGCTGCGGCATCGGACGCGTCATGCGCGACACGCCGGTGAGCGAGCGCAGGCCCCGGTCGAATTCGGTAATCAAGTCATCTAGCGTCATCCAGCCTCCCTTTCATTTCGTTGGCGAGCCAGATTGGTCGCTCGCCCGGACTGCCCTTTCACCACTACACAAACTCACGGACATCCGTCAATCCGGGGCAGAGCCGATAGATAGCTGCATATTCTAGACCATGTTGTGTAAACGAAACAGGTACTTAGCGAGGCCCTGGCTTTTCCTTTGTGACTATTAACCCTTTTGTTACATTACGTGGCAACTTCTCGCGAAGTTGGAAGGACAGGACCCTACGCAAGATAAAAAACTGGTCCCGTTAAAAGACGCAAAAGATTCGCAAACACTGGAGATCATTCAATGAAGAAGTCGCTTCTCGCGCTGGCTGCGCTGGGCGCGTTCGCGGGCGTTGCTCACGCTCAGAGCAGCGTCACGCTGTACGGCATCATCGACGAAGGTTTCAACATCAACACGAATTCGGGTGGCAAGCACCTGTACAACCTGTCGAGCGGCGTGATGCAAGGCAGCCGTTTCGGCCTGCGCGGCGCTGAAGACCTCGGCGGCGGCCTGAAGGCAGTTTTCGTGTTGGAAAATGGTTTTGACGTGAACACCGGCAAGCTCGGCCAGGGCGGCCTGATGTTCGGTCGTCAGGCTTATGTCGGCCTCTCGAGCGCACAGTTCGGCACGGTCACGCTGGGTCGCCAGTACGACTCCGTCGTCGACTACGTCGGCCCGCTCGAAGCAGGCGACCAGTGGGGCGGCTACATCGCTGCTCACCCGCAGGATCTGGACAACTTCAACAACGCCTACCGTACGAACAACACGGTCAAGTTCACCAGCGCCAACTACGCTGGCCTGACCTTCGGCGGCACGTACAGCTTCGGCGGCCAGGCAGGCAACTTCACGGCGAACCAGATCTGGTCGTTGGGCGCTGGCTACAACAACGGTCCCCTCGTCCTCGGCGTGGGTTACCTGAACGCACGCACGCCGAACGCTACCGGCGGCCTGTTCAACAACGGCGGCTCGGCTGGCGCTTCGGCAGCGCTGACGGCTGCTGGCAACCCGGTGTACGGCGGCTTCGCATCGGCTAACACGTACCAGGTCATCGGCGCAGGCGGCGCATACACGTTCGGCGCAGCAACGTTCGGCCTGACGTACTCGAACGTCAGCTTCCGCAACCTCGGCCAGACGTCGACCTCGCTGTTCGAACGCGGCACGAATGCCAACTTCAACAACGTCGAAGCGAACATCAAGTACCAGTTCACGCCGGCCCTGCTGGCAGGCTTCGCGTTCGACTTCACGGACGGCAGCAGCGTCACGCGTGCGAACGGCACGAGCGAAAGCGGCGCGAAGTACTTCCAGTACGCACTGGGCACGGACTACTTCCTGTCGAAGCGCACGGACGTCTACCTGATCGGCGTGTACCAGCACGCTACGGGCTCCGACTCGACGGGCAACACCGCTGTCGCGTCGATCAACGGCCTGACGCCGTCGAGCACGAACAACGTGTTCACGGCTCGCGTTGGTATCCGCCACAAGTTCTAAGAAGAACAGTCGCTGTAATCTCGAAGGCGCCTCCGGGCGCCTTTTTTCTTTGGTGCGTTTTGTCGTTTCGCCACAGTGCGCACGACAAAAAAGCGGCCTGCCCTCAACGGGCAGGCCGCTCTTCGCCTTTGACTCGCTGGCCTTTCGCTTCGCTCTTGCGTTTTCAGGCGCGACCGTCGCGCAACTCGCGGCGCAGGATCTTGCCGACGTTGCTCTTGGGCAGATCGTTGCGGAACTCGATGATCTTCGGCCGCTTGTAGCCGGTGAGCTGCGTCTTGCAGTACTCGAACACGTCCTTGTCGGTGAGCGCCGGGTCCTTCTTGACGATATAGAGCTTCACCGCCTCGCCCGAATTCTGGTCCGGCACGCCCACCGCCGCCACTTCGAACACGCCCGGCAGCTTGGCCACGACGTCCTCGACTTCGTTCGGATACACATTGAAGCCCGAGACCAGAATCATGTCCTTCTTGCGGTCGACGAGCTTGATGTAGCCGCGCGCGTTGATAAGACCGATGTCGCCCGACTTGAAGTACCCGTCCGGCGTCATGACCTTCGCCGTTTCTTCCGGCCGCTGCCAGTAGCCCGCCATCACTTGCGGCCCGCGGATGCAGATCTCGCCCGCCTCACCGATCGGCAGTTCGTTGCCGGCGTCGTCGCGAATCGAGATATCGGTGGAAGGCAGGGGCAAGCCGATCGTGCCGGTGTATTCCGTCGCCGTGACCGGATTGCAGGTCACGCTGGGCGAGGTTTCCGAGAGGCCATAGCCTTCGACGATCGGCGTATGCGTGCGCTCGTACCAGCGCTTGGCCACCGCTTCCTGCACCGCCATGCCGCCGCCGTTTGCAACGAGCAGATGCGAAAAGTCCAGGTTGCCGAATTCCGGATGGTTGAGCATCGCGTTGTAGAGCGTGTTCACCGCAGGGAAACACGTGATCGAGTAGCCGCGCAGCTCCTTGATCATGCCGGCGATATCGCGAGGATTCGGAATCAGGATCGCGAGACCGCCGGTGCGCAGCGTCAGCAGCCCGCAAACGGTCAACGCGAACACGTGGTACAGCGGCAGCGCCGCGACCGTCACCGGTTGCGTACCAGACGGCAATTTCGCAAGCGCGGGCTCGGTCCATGCCGCCGACTGCAGCACGTTGGCGATCAGGTTGCGATGCAGCAGCGTCGCCCCCTTGGCAACGCCGGTCGTGCCGCCCGTGTACTGCAGGAAGGCGACGTCCTCCGGCGTCTGCTCGACGCGCTTGAAGCCCGTGCGCCCACCTTCGGCGAGCGCGTCGTTGAAGCGCACGTGGCCGGGCAGGTCCCAGGCGGGCACCATCTTCTTCACGCTTCGCACGACGAAGTTGACGATGAAGCCCTTTGCACCAAGGAGGTCGCCCATCGCCGCGACCAGCACGTGCTTCACGCGCGTATTGGCGACGACCGCGCTCACGGTTCCGGCGAAATTCTCGAGGACGACGATCGCCTCGGCGCCGCTGTCCTTCAACTGGTGTTCGAGTTCGCGCGGCGTGTAGAGCGGGTTCACGTTCACGACGACGTATCCCGCGCGCAGCACTGCGGCGAGCGCGACCGGATACTGGAGCACGTTGGGCATCATGAGCGCGATGCGTGCGCCACGTGCGATGCCGCGCGACTGGAACCAGGCGGCCAGACACTGGGAGAGCTGGTCCAGCTCGCCGTAGGTGATCGTCTTGCCCATGCAGGCGAAAGCGGGCTTTGCACGGAATTCGCTGAAGCTCTCCTCGAGCAGCGCAGTGATGGACGCGTAACGGCTTGCGTCGATTTCAGCGGGAACGCCGGGCGGGTACGATTTCAGCCAGACTTTTTCCATGCAGCGTCTCCTCCTTGATTTTTCGAATGATCGTGCTAAAAAATTGGATCGTAGCATGGCGATCCAGCTTTTATGTCAGCAAATCAGCCAGTTAGAAAGGCCCCTCGAACGCGCGTTGCGGGGCGGCTAGCGGTAGCTTGAGGCGCTTTCAGGCGCGCTCGACCTCGACGAGGCAATCGTAGAAGGTCGCTGAGCCGCCAAGATCGGTGAGCGCCTGGCTCGTCACCTCGTTGGCATTGCGGCCGTCCGGCGCAAGCTTCTTCCACCAGATCGACAGGCCCACCACGAGACCGCTGCGCGCCCGATCGGTCACACGCGCCCGCGCGCGCATCGAGCCGCGGTCGTTGAACACGCGAACCTCGTCGCCGTCGGCAATCTCGCGGCGGGCGGCGTCGGCCGGATGGAGGTCGACGTGCGGCTCCCCTTCGGTCGCGCGCAGGCTTTCCACGTTCACGAAGGTGCTGTTCAGGAAGTTACGGGCGGGCGGCGAGATCATCGCGAGCGGATAGCGCGCGGCGAGTTCGGGCGCGCCGTCCGCCGACTCGTGCGGCGGCAGGTAGTCGGGCAGCGGATCGAGGCCGGCCTTCGCAAGCGCTTCGCTATGGAACTCGCACTTGCCCGTGGGCGTGCGAAAACCGCCGTGCGCGAACGGCGCTTCGGCGATGTTCAGCTTCAGCCAGCCTTCGCGCTTGAGCGCCGCCCAGTCGGCGCCGCCCAGTGCGGGATCGCTCCAGTCGAATGCGTGGGCCGCCACGTCTTCGTCGCTTTCGAACAGCGCCGGCTCGGTCAGGCCCATCGCGCGCGCAATGGAGCGGAAGATCTCGGTATTCGGCCGCGCCTCGCCAACGGGTGCGATGGCGGGCAAGTTCGCCATGACGTGCGTGTGGCCGTAGGACTTGTGGACGTCGAGATGTTCGAGCTGGGTTGTGGCCGGCAGCAGCAGGTCGGCGTAATCGGCGGTGTCGGTCTGGAACTGCTCGAGGACGATCGTAAAGAGGTCTTCGCGTGCGAAGCCGGCCGCGACCTTCGCCGACTCGGGCGCAACCGCAACCGGATTCGAGTTGTAGACGACGAGCGCTTCGACTTTCGGCCCGAATGCGGCGTCGCCTGCGTGCGTGAGCGCGTCGCCGATCTGGTTCATGTTGACGATACGCGGCTGATGCTGCGGCCAGCCCGGGATCAG
Source organism: Paraburkholderia sp. BR10937 (assembly GCF_040965695.1). Classification (NCBI taxonomy): domain Bacteria; kingdom Pseudomonadati; phylum Pseudomonadota; class Betaproteobacteria; order Burkholderiales; family Burkholderiaceae; genus Paraburkholderia; species Paraburkholderia sp. BR10937. Next base: position 2,671 of record NZ_JBFRCL010000056.1, on the reverse strand, counting down.
ATCCGGACGCTGGAGCGCGTTCGCATCGACAGGGGCCCAGCCCGACGACGAAAGCAGCACGCCGCCCGCGCGCTCGCGCCATGCACCGGTCAATGCGGGCAGGCAGGCGATGGCACGCACGGCGTTGCCGCCGCCGCGCACGCGCTGCAGGCCATAGTTCATGCGAATTGCCGCCTTGCGCGTCGAGGCGTAGAGGCGCGCGAGATCGACGACGACCTGTTCCTCGATGCCGCAGATCGCGGCGACACGTGCGGGCGTGTAGGTCAGCGCACGCGCCTTCAGCGCGTCGAAGCCGTGCGTGTGCGCCGCAATGTAATCGTGATCGAGGCGGTCCTCGGTGATCAGCACGTGCATCATGCCGAGCGCGAGTGCGCCGTCCGTGCCTGGCTTGAGTGCAATGTGCTGATGGCATTTCTCGGCCGTCAGCGAGCGATAGGGGTCGATCGCGATCAGCTTCGCGCCGTTGCGTTTCGCTTCCTGCGCGCGGGTCCAGAAATGCAGGTTCGACGCGATCGGGTTGGCGCCCCAGATCAGGATCACCTCGCTTTCCGCGAAATATTCGGTGAGCATGCCGAGGCTCGAGCCGAACGTATAACGCAGGCCGGCGGCGCCCGCCGCCGCGCAGATAGCGCGATCGAGACGTGACGCGCCAAGCTTGTGAAAGAAGCGCTGCGCGATGCTATCGCCCTGGACGAGTCCCATCGTGCCGGCATAGCTGTACGGCAGGATCGCTTCGGGCGTGCGCCGCGCGATTTCGCCGAGGCGGGCGGCGGCAAGGCGACAGGCTTCGTCCCAGCTGATCGGCTCGAAACGCCCTTCGCCCTTGCGCCCCACACGCTTCATCGGCTGCGTCAAACGCTTCGGATGATGGACACGCTCGGCATAGCGGGTCACCTTCGTGCACAGCACGCCTTGCGTGGGCGGGTGGTCGGGGTCGCCGCTCACCTTGATCGCCCGGCCGTTTTCGACGGTCACGCGCATCGCGCAAGTATCGGGACAATCGTGCGGGCAAACTGCACGGGCAAACTCGGCTGGGGCGTTCATCGGAAATCCGTGGGTGAGGCGTTTTGTCGTAAGAGCGATTTTATTATGTTCGGGGTGCGCGCCCTGTACGCACCCTGTGGGTTGGCGCGAAAAAAAAGGTTCGGCGTAGAATGGTCCGTCTAGACCCGGCTTATTTTGGAGACAAAAGCCGGGCGCCCACTTTTTGAGCACCATCCGCCATGAAACTGATTCCGGAAATCCAGGCCGCCCAAGGCGAAATTCAGGGCCTCCGACGAACGATCCACGCGCATCCTGAACTGCGCTACGAAGAAACCCAGACCTCCGACCTTGTCGCGGCAAAACTCACAGAATGGGGCATCGAAGTGCATCGCGGCATGGGGCAGACCGGCGTCGTCGGCGTGCTCAAACGTGGCACCGGCAAGCGGATGGTCGGATTGCGCGCCGATATGGACGCGTTGCCGATCCAGGAACTCAACACGTTCGACCATCGCTCGCGCAACGAAGGCAAGATGCACGCGTGCGGCCACGACGGCCATACGGCGATGCTGCTTGGCGCTGCGCAATATCTCGCGCGACACGGTCAGTTCGACGGCACGATCGTCTTCATTTTCCAGCCTGCCGAAGAAGGCGGCGCCGGCGCGAAAGCCATGATCGAAGATGGCCTCTTCAAGCAGTTTCCGGTGGACGCCGTATTCGGCATTCACAACTGGCCGGGCATGCCGGCTGGCCACTTCGGCGTGACCGAGGGGCCGATTATGGCCTCGAGCAACGAATTCCGCATTGAAATCAAGGGCGTAGGTTCGCACGCGGCGTTGCCGCACAATGGCCGCGATCCGGTCTTCACGGCGGTGCAGATCGCGAACGGGCTGCAGAGCATCATCACGCGCAACAAAAAGCCGCTCGATACGGCGGTGCTCTCGATCACACAGATCCATGCGGGCGATGCGGTCAACGTGGTGCCGAATACGGCCTGGATCGCGGGAACGGTGCGTACCTTCACGACGGAAACGCTGGATCTGATCGAATCGCGACTGCGCAAGATCGCCGAGAGCACGGCTGAAGCGTACGACTGCTCGGTCGACATCACCTTCCATCGCAACTATCCGCCGACGGTGAACAGCAGCGCGGAGGCGCAGTTCGCCGCGGAGGTCATGCGTGAGGTGGTCGGCGCCGATCACGTCGATGCGAACGTCGAGCCGACCATGGGCGCCGAAGACTTCTCGTTCATGCTGCTGGAGAAGCCCGGTTGCTACGCGTTTCTCGGCAACGGCGAAGGTGGTCACCGGGATGCAGGACACGGTGCGGGCCCTTGCATGCTGCACAACGCGAGCTATGACTTCAACGATCAACTGCTGCCGGTCGGATCGTCGTTTTGGGTGCATCTGGCGACGAAATTTCTGGCGCAGCAGTAATTCGAGGCACCAATGCAAAAAGCCGTCCATTGGACGGCTTTTTTTGTTTTCCTGCATCGGAAGAAGCGTAAACGCCAGAACCCCGGTGCTCTTTCGGAGACACCGGGGTTCTGGACGTTACAGCATAAGGAGCCTGACGATTACCTACTTTCACACGGGCAATCCGCACTATCATCGGCGTGGAGCTGTTTCACGGTCCTGTTCGGGATGGGAAGGGGTGGGACCAGCTCGCTATGGTCATCAGGCATGACGGG
>NZ_JBFRCL010000055.1:0-59549 GCF_040965695.1 Paraburkholderia sp. BR10937 | reverse complement strand
GTTGAAATACAGCCCGAGCAGGATCGACACCGGCGGCGGAATCTCCGCGCCCGACTCGAACCGGCTGCCGCGCGACTGCGTCACGCCGAAACGCGCCCAGAAGCGGCGCTGGCTTTCTTTCTTCTTCCGATACGCAATGATCAGGACGCGGTCGACGACCGAGGACAGATCCCCGGGGGACGACATGGTATTCGCACCCGAGTGTCATTGATTGCCCATAAGTTCCATGATGACTCTCGCTGTCAGATATGCCTGATGAGTGACTGCCGCGGAAGTGATTCTCCTTAAGAGGCCCTATCTGCGCACCTACCTATCTAGATAGGTGTTTTTTTATATTCATAACGCATAGCTTTCGAACCGTACTGCCGCGCTTCCACACAAATCGGGAGAGTTGTCATGCAAGCTGCGATACGGATCGGACTGAGACAGGACTTCGACAACGAGGACATCAATGAGATGTACCGGCTACGCGCGCGCGTGTTCCGCGACCGCCTGGGCTGGGACATTCCCACCATCGCGGGGATGGAAATCGACGGCTACGACGCGCTCGGGCCCCATTACATGCTGATTCAGGACGGTGCGGGCCACGTGCGCGGCTGCTGGCGCCTGATGCCCACCGAAGGCCCCAACATGCTGCGCGACACCTTCCCGCAACTGCTGCAGGGCAAGGCTGCGCCTACGTCCCGCAACATCTGGGAACTGAGCCGCTTCGCCATCGAGTCGGGCAACGACCAGGCGTTCGGCTTCGCCGATGTGACCATGAGCGCGATGCGCGCGGTCGTCTCGTTCGCCGACCGGGCGGGCATCAACAGCTATGTGACGGTCACCATGACGCCGATGGAGCGCCTGCTGCGCCGCACGGGCATCGAGCTGACGCGACTCGGCGCGCCGATGCGCATTGGCGTGGAAAATGCCGTCGCGCTGGAAATCGCGATGAGCCAGCAAACACACCACGCGCTGTTCGGGGCGATGGCCCACGCCGCCTGAAGGCGACGCCGCGCAGGGACAAATACGCGCTGGCCAGGTGTTGCCGCCTTGCTCGCTCAGCCAGGCATGCGTTGTTTTTGTCAGACAAATATAACCCGAAAACCTGCGCCGACTGCCTACACCCGAACGCTAAGCGCCCTAATCGGCCTTGACCTCGTCGGCGCGCACTTCCGCACTTTTCGGCGCCGCCGAGGCGCTGCGGCTGAAGCGGATGTGGGAAATCCGCCCCACGCACAGGGCCGCCACGAGCGCCGCGCAGCCCGTCAGGCCGATCCCCAGATGGATCGCGTCCACCAGTACGTGGCGCACCGCATCGATCAGCGCCGCGCCGTCGAGCCCCGCCGCCTTCATCTGCGCGACGAGGCCCTCGCGCAGCGACGGGTCGATCAGCACGCGCGGATCGGCGAGCTGGGGTTGCCAGCGCTGTTGCAGCGGCGCGCCGATGACCGCCAGCGCGTCCCCCACTCCGGCCGCATAGCGATGGTTGACGATGGTCGCCACGACACTGGTGCCGAGCATGCCGCCTACCATGCGCGTGGATTGCAGCAAGGCGGTCGTGATGCCGAAACGCTCCCGCCCGGCAATCTCCTGGCCGAAGATATTCAGGTTGTTGAGGATGAAGCCGAGCCCGATACCCACCGCCGACATCGCCAGCTCGAGCCAGAGGTGAGCCGTGTGCCGGGACGCGAAGGCAAGACCGGCGGAAGCCGCGGCCAGCAGGCTGAAGCCGACGGTGAGAATCGTCGTGGGCTTGCGCAGCCGGATCACGATGCGCGTGTTGATCAGGCTGCCTAGCGCGATACAGGCGGCGATCGGCGTGGCGAGCAGGCCCGCCTCCTGGGGCGACAGCCCGAAACCGCCCTGCAGCAGGAGCGGCGCGAAAAAGATCAGCGAGAACATCACGAAGCCCGAAAGCGTCGAGAGCGTGAACAACGTGACGAGCTGCGGGTCGCGAAACAGGTCGAGCGGGATGATCGGGTGCGTCGCGCGGCGCTCGCAGGCCAGCAGCGTCGCCGCGCCGGCGAGTACCGCCAGCGCGAGCATGCCGTTGCCGGCCGTCAGGCCGCTCTTGGGTACCGCCTCGATCAGGGTCTGGAAGCCGCCCAGCACCAGTGCGACGAGCGCGGCGCCCGTCCAGTCGATGCGCACCTCGCCGGTACGCGCCGGCTGGTAGCGCGGCAGATGCGCCCAGATGAAATAAAGTGCAAGCGCGCCCACCGGCAGATTGACGAGAAAGGTCGAGCGCCAGCCAAAGTGCTCGCTGAGCCAGCCGCCCAGCGAAGGCCCCGCCGCCGTGCCGATGCCGTAGGCGGCCGCCATGACGACCTGCCAGCGCACCCGCGCGCGCGGGTCGGGGAAGAGATCGGGAATCGAGGCGAACGCCGTGCCCACCATCATCCCGCCGCCAACGCCCTGCAGCGCCCGCGCCGCCGCCAGAAAACGCATGTCGGTCGCGAGCCCGCACAGCACGGAGGCCACCGTAAACACGATCACCGCGGCGATTACGAAGCGCTTGCGGCCAAAGTAGTCGCCGAGCCGGCCGAACACGGGCACCGTCACGACCGAGGCCAGCAGGTAGGCGCTCGCGATCCACGCGTAGAACTCGAAACCGTGCAGTTCGGCGACGATCGAGGGCAAAGCGGTGCTGACGACGGTTTGATCGAGTGCGACGAGCATGTTGACGAGGCCGATGCCGAGCATGGCCAGCAGCGCGTCGCGAAACGGCAGGTGAGCGGAGGAAGGTTTCACGGAAGGGGAAGACTGCGCGGAGCGAAAAAGAGGCAACGATAGCGGTATGCCGGTGCGCGTGCAACATAACGACATAGCAAACGAAACCAGACGGCGCTGTGGTATTCCGACGCAACCCACTTGATCTTCCTTCCTGCACCTTCCACATTTCATACAGTCCGGCTGCGTGTTTACCTGCGATCCATTAAGCTTCTCGCCAGTCACGACACGCCGCGCCCGCCTCGCCGCAGCATCGCCCGGGGCCGCGCGATTCTCGATCCCACTCAAAGAGGAGGTCTTATGTACACACGCATCCTTGTCGCCGTCGACGGCAGCGCCACCTCGCGCCGCGCCTTCGAAGCCGCGCTCGACCTGGCAAAGGCAATGGGCGCGACGCTGCAGCCGTATTACGTGATCGAGAACACGCCCATGTATTTCGACGCGCCCGGCTACGACCCGTCGATCCTGCGCAACCAGATGATCGCGCAGGGCAACGAACTCGCGGAAGAAATGGACAAGGCAATGGGCGAGCGTGGCGTGCAAGGCGCCATGGTCACGGGCGAAGCGTCCTCGCTCGACGACGTGCCGACGCTCGTGCTCAATGCCGCGAAGACCGCGGGCGCCGACCTGATCGTGATGGGCACGCACGGCCGCCGGGGCTTCCAGCGCCTCATCCTCGGCAGCGTTGCCGAGCGGTGCGTGCGGCAGTCCACGCTGCCTGTCCTCCTGATCCCGTCGGCCGCCGGAAATGCCGGGCAGTAGTCGCATGGAAAGCAGGCCGTTTTGCGTCTTATTGGAAAGTCGCTTGCGCGCCGTCAGACGCCGCGCGAGCGGCTTCTGACAAGCCTCAAAACGATTCATCTTAAATGCGCGTCGCTTTGCCACTAATCTGAGATTCGACCCCGGTAGACAATGCCTGGACAGAAATCAAAGGAGCATTGTCCATGCTGAACCATACCGTCACGTCTCAAACCACCGTGCGCCGCAGCAATCGCGCGCCCCTGACGACGGCGCCGCGCACGTCCACGCGCTGTTCGGTGTGCGCCATGCGGCACCTGTGCATGCCCCAGGGCCTCACGCTCGACGACCTGCCAAAGCTCGAAGCCTTGATCTGCTCCGCGCGCAGTGTGCGGCGCGGCGAAGCCCTCTATCGGGCCGGCGACACATTCGACAACCTCTACGTCGCGCGCTCCGGCTCGCTCAAGACGGTCATGGCGCACCGCGACGGCCGCGAGCAGGTCACCGGCCTGCGTCTGGCCGGCGACCCGCTCGGCCTCGACGGCATCAGCACCGGCTTCCACACCTGCAGCGCCGTGGCGCTCGAAGACAGCTCGGTCTGCCTCATCCCCTACTCGGCCCTCAAGCATTTGTGCCGCGAAACCGGCGCCATGCAGGACCGGCTGCACCGCCTCATGAGCGAGCAGCTGATCCGCGAATCGTCGCAAATGATGGTGCTCGGCTCGCTCTCCGCCGACGAACGCGTCGCCGCGTTCCTGCTCGACGTTTCCGAACGCAACGGCCAGCGCGGCTATTCGCATGCGGAGTTCAACCTGCGCATGACCCGTGAGGACATGGGCAGCTATCTCGGCATGACGCTCGAAACGGTGAGCCGCACCCTGTCGAGATTTCAAAAGCGCGGCCTGATCGACGCACAGGGCAAGCTGATCCGTATTATCGATATCGAAGGTCTGCGGCATCTGTAATTCGCGGCAAACCCCGGGCGGGCGGCGCGCCCGGGGTGCCGGCGCCGCACCTCACTGGCGCGGCAACGCGTTGGCACAACTCCTGCGCAGGGTTAAAGTTCCGTACTACGCCCACGCAAGGAGAATGGCCGAAATGCATCTCCCGCAATCCCCCACGCTCGCGGCCCGCCTCGAAGCGGCGCGCGGCGCCAGCGACGCGCTCTTCAACGTCGTCAAACCCGAGTTTCTGTACGAGCGGCCCATTCGCGAGCGCCACCGTATCGTGTTCTATATCGGTCATCTGGAAGCATTTGACCGTAACCTCTTCGACAAGCGCCTGTTCGACTTGCCCTCCGCCGATGCGCGCCTCGACCAGCTGTTCGCGTTCGGGATCGATCCTGTCGATGGCGGCCTGCCGACCGACGTGCGCGCCGACTGGCCCGACCTCGCCGAAGTCCTGGCCTACGGACGCGATGCACGCAGCCGCATCGACGCGCAGCTCTCGACGCTCGACCTGCCGCCCGATGCCTCGAATCACGACACGCCGGGGCAGTTGCTGAACGTCGCGATCGAACATCGGCTCATGCACGTCGAAACGCTCGCCTACATGCTCCACCAGCTGCCGTTCGAGCAAAAGCAGGCGCCCGCCGCGACGGGCGAGCGCGCCGACCCGCTCCGTACGGTCAAGGCCGGAACGGTGCCGGTGCCCGCGGGCCGCACGGAACTCGGCATGACCGCCGAGCGTGGCCTGTTCGGCTGGGACAACGAGTTCGGTGAGCAGCAGGTCGACGTGCCGGCCTTCGAGATCGACCGCTACATGGTGACGAACGGCGCGTTTCTCGAATTCATCGAGGACGGCGGCTACGACAAGCGCGAACTCTGGAACGACGCAGACTGGGCCTGGAAGGAAAGCGCACGCGTGGCGCACCCCGTGTTCTGGTCGCGCGGCCCCGAAGGCTGGACGCTGCGCACGATGTTCGAAGACATCGCATTGCCGCTTGCGTGGCCCGTGTATGTGAGCCACGCCGAGGCCAGTGCCTTTGCGCGCTGGCGCGGCATGGCACTGCCGAGCGAGGCGCAGTGGCAGCGCGCGGCGCACGGCGCACTGCCCGGCCGCAGCGACAACTTCGATTTCCGCGACTGGAACCCGGTGGCCGTCGACGCCACGCCGGACAGCGCCAGCACGTGGGGCGTGGAAGGCCTGTACGGCAACGGCTGGGAATGGACCTCTACGCTCTTTGGTCCGCTGCCGGGCTTCAAGGCGTTCCCGTTCTACGAAGGGTATTCGGCGAACTTCTTCGACGGTCAGCACTACGCAATGAAAGGCGGCTCGCCGCGCACGGCCCAGTGCATGTTGCGGCCAACGTTCCGCAACTGGTTTCAACCGCGTTATCAGTATGTTTATGCGGGATTTCGCTGCGTGCGCAACTGACAAGTTAAGCGATAGTTGAAGCAAAAACTCACTATCGCTTGAAAACCAACCGTCCGGCGGATAGCTACGCCTTGTGCGATGCACGCGACGCAGCGAGCTTTGCCTTGGTCAATCGCTGTACCATGTGACGTTCCCTGCACCTGATATGCGCAACTGCCATTGCGGCAGTCGTCATTCGGGACACCGGTATTCAACCTCCGTCTTGCGGCATTGCGGAATCCATCGCGGCGAACACTGGCCTGGAAACCACGTCCCCGGCGTCGCCGCCCGCGTTAGCCCCGGGCGCGCGATTTCGCCGCTCAACGCTGTCCGGATGCAGCACGTCGAGGATTGTCCGCCCCCTTTCCGTCAGGTGCGCGCGCCGCCTGCCCGCGGAGCCGTGTTCCAGCATCACCAGTTGGCGTTCGAGGAGCGCGTCGAGTTCGGCGCGGTTCATGTCGAGCTGGTCCGGTGCCTGGCGAACCAGCATCAGGGTTGCAAATTCGTGTGGACTGAGCATTGACGTCTCCCGTCAAGAATGGAGCCGTGTCTTCACCCGGATGATTCTGGTCGCCTCGTATTTGCGAAGCGTCCCGCATCGATTGCACGGATGGCGTACTCGACCGTCTCCCGATGTGCGTCGTCCGCGCTCGCCCAGCGCTGTGCGACGCAAGGCAGATGCCAGTCCTCGACTGTCTGCTCGCCGTGCCGGATACGCACAATGGCCACGTATCTGCCTGATCCCTGCGGGAGGACGCAGTGCCGCACAGCAATTGCGCTGGTTTCGATCGCGAAGCCCTTCCAGTTCTGATTGCGTGTATCGTCCATGGTTGTCTGAGCGCATGTGCCGAAACGGCGCGGACCCGGCGGCCCGCGCCGCACGACCGGAAACATTCCTGTGCATATGCCTAACGCTGCTTCGACGGTTCGCCGCGCACATCTGCGGAGATGTCGTTGCGCGCCGCACCCGTAGCCAGTTCAGTGTTGTCGTTCATGATGTCCTCCGTGGTCTCATGGTTCACGCCGCGCTCACTGCACGGTGACCGCGCGCGGCTTCGATGCCTCTGATCGTCCGACGCTGATGGTCAGGCAACCATTTGCGTAGCGCGCATTGACGTTCCCGGGATCCGCGTGCTGAGGCAGCTCGATGACGCGCCGGAACGCCCCCATGAAGCGTTCGCTGGCGTACACGCGTGTATCGTCACCCGCTTGCCGCTCCGACGGCCTGCGTTCGCCACTGATCGTCAGCAGTCCCTTGTCAATCGAGACGTCGATCGCCGCCGGGTCGAGCCCCGGTGCAAACGCAACGATCTCGACACGGTCGTCGGTACTGCCGATGTTGATGAGCGGAAACGTCTCGCTGCGCGTGGCGCGCAGGCTTGTGGGAAAGGCTGGAAAGAGGCTGGCCATCTGCCGTTGCAGGCGGTCGAATTCGCCCAGCAGATCGGTGCTGAAGAAGGGATCGCTCATGACTGGCTCCTGGAAAACCGGGGCCGACACGGAGGACGAATGGAACCACGCGCTCCAGTCCGCATGTCCGTGGGAAACCCCGCCGACAAACAAATCGAAACACGCAGCGCTTATCGCGACTGCCTGAGCGATGAATAAAATAGCGCGTGGAACGGAGATTTCAAGAGGCCCCGCAGCATCTCGAGAGCGACGTTTCATGGCCGATGGTGACAGGCATCGGGAACAGTGCCCGAACGCGTGCGCACGCCGCTGCGTCCCGTGGCCGCTGCGGCGCGCATCCCCGGTTTGATATGGGCCGTACTGGATTCGAACCAGTGACCAACGGATTAAAAGTCCGCTGCTCTACCAGCTGAGCTAACGACCCGGTCGACTTTTATCCTTGCCGTCACAGCGCTTTCGCGTGCTTGTCCTAACCGATATCGATCGTCCGGCTGACGGACGGCGCCGGTTCCATTTTCGGAATGGTCAACGTGAGAACACCATTGTCGAACTTAGCCAGAGCGCGCCCTGGATCGGCGTATTCCGGCATAGGAATCGTGCGCACGAAGCGCCCGTGGGCACGCTCCAGCCTGTAGCAGCCGTTCTCCTCACTGTGTACGTCCTGCTTCTTCTCACCTCGGAGCACGATCGCGCCGTCCTCCACGCTCACTTTCACGTCTTGGCGCTCCATTCCGGGGAGCTCGGCAGTCACACGCAGCACCGGTCCTTCATCGACGACATCGATACGCGGCTGGAAGCGCGATGAACTGAAGTCGCCAAACCACCGGTCGAGTGCGACGCGACCTGTAAGCGGGTCAAGAAAAAACTCCTCCACGGCGCGCCATGGTTCGCGGGTGAACAGCCGCGCAATGTCGGGCAAGGACGCGCGCAATGGTTCGCTTTCGCTCGCCGGCGGCGTTTCCGGGCCTTGTGCATCGGACTTGCGGGAGGCTGCTCGAAGGAACTTGAAGTGATTCCACCTTTTCGGATCAGGACTCATCGTATCCTCCACGATGTACTGGAAGGACAACCGGATTGCATCGATTGCGCCAAACGCGCCTGGCAACTTCACGGCCTGTTAAGGGCAGTCATAAGTCTTGGCGCGTCTACCTGAGCGATGCATAAAATAGCTCAAGGAACGGAAATTTCAAGTGGCCCTTGCAAGATGCCACGGGAGGCTTCATGGACCTTTTCGACAGACTTCAGGAACAGGCCGAAAGCGTGCGCCTGCCCCTCTTCGCGGTCACCGTCAGCGCCGCTGCGCAGGTCAATACGCCGCTCGTCGCGATACTTCACTGGCACGGTTTCCGGCGCGCGACGCCGCTCATGCTGCCCGGCGTGGAGATACCGGCGCGGCCAGTCCCCTGCACCGCCATCCAGATTGAGGCGCCGTGGCAGAGCGTCGAAGCCGTCGACGCCATGCTGCTCGACGCGGCCTGGCAGTTCGGTGCGTGGGAGGTCGAGCGCATAGAGCGGCGCGGGTGCAATACGATCGGCGCCGGCGCTGCTGAAGCGCTCGCCTGCCGCCAGGCGTTTGGCGACTACGGAAGCGACATCCCGCCCGACGAGGCACTCATTGACGGTGCGAATGACCGCGATGGCCTGATGCGACTGGCCGCGCGACGCGGCTACGTGCGGTGGCTCTTCCGACCGGTGAAGAGTGGCGTGTGGCGGGCGCTTGACGAAACCGACGACACCCTGGATGCGGACGGCAGTCGGCCGCCGCCCTGCCCCGTGGAGCCCCAGCCGTGCAGCGCGCGCAAGCGCGCCCTCGGACGTACGGTCTACCGCCTTGGGACCGTCCGCCGTATCCTTTTGCCGCGTTGAAATATTTTGTTACATTTGCGATTCACACTCCCTCTTGAACTAATACATTGAACTCCGCCTCGATCCGCCGGGAACCCAGCTCGGTCGCCATCCAGGCGAATGCGACGATCGCAGACGCCAATGCATCGATGTCCGCGCGCGGGCGTCCGCGGTATCCGTTAAGCAGGGGAAACGTCTTCAGCTCCTGGATCAGCTCGAGTGCCTCTTCGTGCGAGAGACCGCATTCGGAATCGGGCATGCGCATCGAGGTGTCCTTGACCAGCTCGGCCGTGACCCCGCCCATGCCGGGAAGCACGGCTGTACCGAGCGGTTCGCGGTGGAGGCCCAGAATCAGTTCGACGCCTCCCGTCACTATCTCCTGGACCAGAAAAATCTGCACAGGCAGGTCAGTCAGGTTGACAAGGGCGGTTACCGTGACCCGGGCACCCGCTGCCCCGGCAGGAAGCCGCCATCGAAGCCAGACAGCGCAGGAAAGCTGGTCGATTTGCCGGGCGCGGCGAGGCCGCCAGCATTGCTCTGTGTGGTTCGCAGCCCCGGGGCCAGAAACAGGAATTTCCACCCGTCATAGGTCTCCGCGCCCTCGAAATCCTCGTATTGCCGCGGAAATCCCGCGCGCTTGATCGTGGCCTCCTCTGACGGGCTGAAGACACCATAGAAGCGATCGCCCTGCAGCATGGGCACCCAGTCGTTCTTGCCCGTGACCGGATCCGGATAGGCAAAACGCAGATGATGCAGGGGCTTGGGAAACCGCCTGTCGTCGAGCAGTTCATCGACCGATGCGGGATAAGCCCGGCCGACGCGGTAGTACCGCAGGATCGCGAGCCGGTACTGGTTGCCGGCGAACAGCAGTTGCTTTTCCTGCTCGCGGCGGCGTTGCAGTGACCACACGTCGAGCGCCCCCGCCAAGGCAATCGACATCAGCATCAGCGCAATCAGGAGCGTCAACAGCACGAGCCCGCACGCACGCGCGGCACGCGGCCGCGAGCGTCGCCGCGCCCGCGCTTTCGCGCGCGAGGCCACGCGCGGCGTGCCGGCCGCGCGGCTCATTTGGGGCTCCCATCCGCGCGCGGCGGTGCTCCCTGAGGCGCGCTCGCCGGCGCCACGTCGTAGACGCCCGGCTTGTTTTCGTCCGGCGAAGCGATCACCGCCCATTTGTCGTCGCCATTGACCGGATCGACCGGGACGGCGCGCAAGTAATGCTTCGCCACCAGTTCGTCGAGCGTCTCGGGATACTGGCCATTGTCTCCGTAGTACTGATCGATCGCATTGCGCATCACCGCGACGTTCTGCTGCCTGACCTGCTCCTTGCCGCGTTCGATGCTGTGCATGTAGCGCGGCACCGCGATGGTCAGAAGCAGGCCGATGATGGCCATCACGACGACCAGTTCGATCAGCGTGAAGCCGCGGGCCTTGTGCGTGCGAGCGGGTTTCATGATGCACCGTCACCATTGTTTGTACGGGATGCCGTTAATGCCGACGCGTTCGGATTTCGACGACACGTCGAACACGTCCTTGCCAGCCTGTTCGCTGCTCATGCCCGGGTCGCCGCCCGCTGCCGGATCCGGCGGCTCTCCATAAGAGCGCACGCGCCAAGTATCCTCGGCGAGCGTGTCCGGGTCGCCGCTAAAGAAAGGATCGCGCGGCACGTGACGCAGGAACATCAGCAGTCCGCCTTTCGGGTCTCTCGCGTTCTTCACGCCCGTCACGAGCACGCTCAACGTCGGCGGATAGCCGGACGCTTCCGCATCCTTGTCGATGAGACCGGTATCGCTCGCCTCCTTGTAGGCGTCGAGCGCGGTACGGATCTCGCGCAATGCGTCGCTCAGCTGCAGCTCCTTCTGACGCTGCACCAGCAGCTCCGAAAACGGCATGATTGCGAGCGCGAGAATACCGACGAGAGCGAGCGTGATCACCATCTCGATCAGCGTAAATCCACGCTGATCGAGATGGCGTGCGGCGCGCAAGCGTATCGTGCTCGTTCCGGTAGCCACGGCTCAGTACCCACCCTCGACCGGGCGAAGCGGGTTATCGCTCGGCATCGTGCCAGGCGGCATCGTCAGCATCGGCGGCGGTGCGGGGGGCGCAGGCGCTGCGGGCGGTGGCGCGGGCGGCGGTGCCGCGGCGGCCGCCGCTTCGCCGCCCGCCTGCTCCGCGGCCGTTGGTTCGGCTGGTGCCGGCGCCGCGCCCTGGCCGGACTGCGGCGCGGGAGCCGCTTGCGGCGTGGGCGTTCGCGAGAAGCGTCCGCCGTACGGTTCGGGCGGTGGCGTCGTGCGCGGCGCCGGGGCCATCTGTCCGAACGCGCCGTTCGAAGGCGACGGCAGCGCGGGGTACGCCTCGGCGCCGCCTCGCGACGACGCGCCGCCAACCGTGCCGCCGCCGACCATGCCCGGCACCGGCTTCACCGCAGGCGCCACGGACGTTGCCGCGTTCGCCACGACGGGGTCCAGCCGCAGCTGATCGGCGTGCACATTGACGTCGGTGCCCGACCACAATTCCTGCGTATCCGCATCGGCGGCAAGCTGCGGCCGGACGATGTGCGGTGTGATCTGCAACACGATCTCCGTCTTGACGTGGTCGCCCTGGTGGTTGGAGAACAGCCTCCCCAGCACCGGCAACTGCCCGAGACCGGGCACCTTGTTGGCATTCCTGCGGTCTTCGTCCGAGATGAGGCCGCCGAGAATCTGGGTTTCGCCATCGCGCAGGCGCAGACTCGTCGAGGCGCTGCGCGTTCCGATCTGATAGGCGAGCGAATTCAGGCCGTTCGAATTGCTGCTCGAAATCGTATTCGTGATGTTGCTGACTTCGAGATTCAGCTGGATGCCGACGTCGCCATCGCGATAGACGCGTGGCTGCACCTCGAGCTTGATGCCGACGTCGAGGTACTGAATCATTTGCGTATAAGACGGGCCGCTCGTGCTCGGCGTGCTGGAACTCGAAATCACCGGCACCTTATCGCCAATCATGATGCGCGCCTTCTCGTTGTTGCGCGTCCTGATGCGCGGGCTCGCGAGCAGGTTCGCGTCGGTATCGGTGAGCTTGAAGTTCGCCGTGGCCGAGAGGCTGCTGACATTCAGCTCATTGATCGTCAAATGATGCAGCAGGCCCCATGTCGTCGCGGTGCTCGGGGTCGACATCGTGAACGAGTTGGGCCAGTCGATACCCAGATCGGTGAGGCGCTCGTGCGACACTTCCAGCACCTCGACTTCCATCATCACCTCGGGATCCGGCAAATCCTGCGCGGCGATCATCTCCTCGGCCACCTTGATCGTGTCGGGTGTGCCGCGAACCGTCACGGTATTCGCGCGCTCGTCGATCACGACTTCCTTGACCTTCAGAATGCTCTTGAGCAACTGCTGGATCTGCTTGGCGTCGACGTTCGACAACTGGAACGTGCGCACCTTGAGCTCCTGATATTCGAGCTGCTTGGCGGGCGTGGCGGGATAAATGAACAACGTGTTCGCGTTGAGTTGCTTCTTGTCGAGCTGATTCTGCATGAGGATCATGTCGACCGTGTCCTGCACCGACGCGTTCGTCACGAAGATTGTCGTCTTCAGATCGGCGCGGACGTCGCGGTCGAAGATCACGTTCAATCCGGTGGTGCGCGACAACGCCTCGAACACCATGCGCACGTTCGCGTCGCGAAACTGCAGCGTCACGGGCTTCTGCATGATCGACGAAGCCGCCAGCCTGTCGTCGCGATCCGCCCGCTGCTGACTGAGTTTGGCGTTGAGTTCCGTCTGCATCTGCTGCGCGAGGGTATTGGTCGGGTTCTGCACCAGTACGCGGTGCACCCGCTCGGCCGCCTGCGCGTACGCGCCGCGCTTCATCATGCGTTCGGCCTCCTGCAGGATGGCCAGATCCTTGCGGTCCTGATCGATCTGCAAGCCGATCTTGCGGATGCGCTCGTTGGTCGGATCGATGTCGTACGCCTGGAAGAGATTGCGGATCGCTTCGTCGAACTGATAGTTCTTGCGGTACTGATCGGCCTGGTCGAGCAGCGTGTTGACCTGGGCGTTGCGCTGGTTCAGATAGTCGACTTTCGCCTGGGCATCGGTCGGATCGTCATGAACGTTCGGGACGTGCATGCAGCCGCTAAAGGCGAGCACGGACACGGCGATGGCAAGCGCGCGTCGTCTCGCGGCCTGCATCGCGTCCGGGCACGGAACAGGGAACCGGATGACTGGCGAGAGGCGTGTTGCCGGGCCGCTGTCTCCTTCACGGCCCGCACCCCGTGTGCGTGAGGTTTTCATTTACTTGTCCTCTCGTGGAATGGCGACCACCTGTCTTTCGTGCAGCGGCAAATAGGTCAGCACGACGTCCGACTCCGACACCGACTCGACACGGTACTGGTTGTCGATCACGTCGCCCGGCGACACGATCAGCAACTGGTCTCCGTTGCTGAGAAAGACTTGCGGCTTCGCCGCCCTGGCATCGAACTGCCCCACGTAGGCGAACGGCACGGGAGGCGCGGTGGGCGGCGGAGGCTGCACCGGCGCGGCCGGCACTTCGACGGGCGGCGGCGGAAGCCACGAAGACGCCGTGAAGGGATCGTGGGCCGATTCGAGGGAAAGCGGCGCGCGCAACGAGACGAGCTTCGCATGGGCCGCCGACGTTGCCGAGGCCTGCGCCGCAGACGCCGTCGCCGCTCCCGCGGCGTGCGCGGCCGCGTCGGACGCGTGCGTGTGGCGCCTGGCATCCGGCCGCGCGTGCGTATCGGTACGATGCGGGCTGTCGAGCGCGGCGACCTGCGCCGGCATCTGGCGTGCCGCGACCAGCACGCGATACCCTGCCCCGGCGGCCGCGATTGCGCAAATCACCAGCAGCACACGCATGGGCAGAGCGGGTTTCATGGCTGGGCACTCCGGTAAATCAGTTCGAAGCGCACCCGCGCATCGAGAATATTGCCGTCCACCGCGGGACGTTCCACATGAATTTCCCGCAGCGCTGCATTCGGCACGTTATTGAGCACCAACGCGAGGAAATGCCGGATCGCGCTGTACTGATCCTTGACGGGCAGCATCACCTGATAGCGCGTGAAGCGCGCTCCCGCATCCGTGCTCACCTGGTACTCGGCAGACCCGAGTGTCAGGTTGCTGCCGCGCGCCTGCTCGAATATGGACGCGATATCATCCGCACTCTGCGAAAAGTGCGGGAACAGTTCCGGCAGGGCCTCGAGCGCTACGGCATCGACTTGAGCATCGTGCTTGCCGACTGCATGGCGAGTCTTTGCCGCCTCGACGACATGGGCCGGGGCCTGCATCTCTTTCGTATCGGCTTCCACGCTCGCAATCTCGACACACATGAGGGCCGCGGCGCCAATCATCAGGACGCCGATTAATCCGGCCAGGCCGAACAGACGCCGCAGCTCGAATCGCAGTGTCAGCAGCCTGTCGCGCAACGGATCCGCATTCATGACTTCCTCCAGACGGCGGTGATCTGGAAACGAACCGGCTTGCCCGGCACGTTGTTCTCGACCAGATGATCGTTGAGTACCGCTTCGCGCAGCAGCACGCTCGTCTGCAAATACTTCAGGTACGCAATCATCGCATCGGTATTCTTCGCCTCGGCGGTGATACGAATCTGGCTCTGCGCAGGGTTCTGGTCGATGCCGATCAGCGCGACGTCATGGTCCGGATAATCTTCCACGATCGAAAAGAGGTCCTGCCACGGTACGGTCAGTTCGCGCAGGATCGACAGGCTCTGCTTTTCCGCCAGCCTGGCAGCCGGTGTGAGCGGCGGCGTTACCGCGTGTCGCTGCGCGAACGTCCGGTGCCGTACGGCGTCGAGTTGCGCCTGCACATGATCGTTCTCGGCATAGGCACGCCAGAGCCGCGCGCCGCATCCGAGCAGCAGCACAACGGCAACGCACAGCAGGATCAGGCCGCTCGTCCCGCTGCGCGCGCGCCGCCTGCCGAAGTCGATATCGAGGACCTGGATCATTGCGCATACTCCATCAGCCGGCGCGCGGGCGAGCTGTCCGTCGCCGGCTGTGCCGGCCGTATCGCTGCCGCAAAACGCGCTTCGAACGGCGCCGGGTCCGTGTCGTTGCCGAACAGATAGATCGTGCAGTCCGCCCGCTTGAGGCCCGCTCGCGTCGCCGAGCGTTCGAACAGCTGCTCGGCCAGTTCGGCAAGCCGGGACGCATTGGCCGCATCGCCGGGAAACAGGCGCTGCGCATCGTAGGCGGCCCAGCCGCGCCGCTCGATCATGACGGCCTGCATCGACTCCTCGGCGACGAACATCAGCAGTGCGTCGCCGCCCGCCGCCACGTCGATGCAATTGAGCATTTCGGGCAAACCCAGTTTCAGGCGCGCAATCCGCAGATGTCCGGACGCACCGACTTCATGAATGCCGTCATGAAGCGCGCGGGACATGGCGCTCGCAAACAGCGCACGGCCGCCCTGCTGCACGCAGAAGCGCACCAGCAGCGTCGCGCCGTCGATCCCGTAGGTGTCGGTGAAATGGGCCAGCGCGACTTCTTCGAGTTCGCGCGCTCGCAGCGTGCGAAAGTCGCCGCGCAATATCGCGTGGATGCCCCAGAAGTCGTCCAGCACGACGTGTGCGTTGCGCGTCGCCGGCTTCGCCTCGCGGGGAGCCGGTTCATCGGCATCGCCGGCTTCGGCGCCGAGCGCCGCGCGCAGCGCGTCGAGCAAGCCCGTCTCCGTGCCGTACTGGTCATCGGGGATCGTGAAGCTGGCCGGCTCCGCAGGCGGCAGGTGCTTGCGCGGGCGCCAGAGTCCGGGCGCGCGTACGCCGACGACGATCTCGCGCGTGCCGACTCCGATCGCAACCGGACTATTCGACCATCGTGACACGATTGATCTCCTCGAGAGTCGTTTCGCCGCGCTTCACCAGATCGATTGCGGCGACGCGCAGTTTCTGCATGCCGTAGCGCATCGCCGCGGCCTTGATGTGACCGAGCGGCGCGCGCTCCGACAGCAGTTGCCGCAACTCGTCGTTCATGCGCAGGGCCTCGGCGATCGCACGCCGTCCGCGATAGCCGCTGCCGCGGCATGCGCCGCAGCCGGCGCCGCGGCGAAAGAGGTAGCTGCCCGCCGCGTCCGGGTCGATGCCCGAGCGGATGAGCGTTTCGGTATCCACCCGGTCTTCGGTCACGCAGTCCGGGCAGCATTGCCGCAACAGGCGCTGCGCCACCACGCCATTGAGTGCCGAGACGAAGCTGTACGGGTCGACCTCCATGTTGGTGAAACGGCCGATCACGTCAAACACGTTGTTCGCGTGCACGGTCGTGAACACCTGGTGCCCGGTCAATGCGGCCTGCACGGCAATCTGCGCCGTTTCCGGATCGCGGATTTCCCCGACCATGATCTTGTCCGGGTCGTGCCGCAGAATCGAGCGCAGTCCGCGGGCGAACGTGAGCCCTTTCGCCTCGTTGACCGGGATCTGCAGGATTTCGCCCAGCTGGTATTCGACCGGATCCTCGATCGTCACGATCTTCTCGAGACCGTTGTTGATTTCCGTGAGAATCGCGTAGAGCGTCGTCGTCTTGCCGCTGCCGGTCGGACCCGTGACGAGCAGCATGCCGTACGGCATCGACGCGAGCTTGCGCATGAAGCGCGTATCGGCCTCCTGAAAGCCGAGTGCCTCGAGCGTCAGGCCGCCCGCCGACTGCGAAAGCTGATAGCGGTCGAGAATCCGCAGCACCGCGTCCTCGCCGAACTGGTTCGGCATGATCGACACGCGGAAGTCGATCTCACGCCCCGCGTACTGCGCCTTGAAACGGCCATCCTGCGGCACGCGCCGCTCGGCGATGTCGAGCTCGGAGATCACCTTCACGCGCGAGAGCACCTGGTCAGCGACGTCGCGGCCCTCGGCACGGCCGACCACGGCGAGCACGCCGTCCACGCGGCACTTGATCATCAGCCCGTTCGCGCGGCATTCGAGGTGAATGTCGCTCGCCATCATCTTGAGCGCGTCGTAGATCGTCGAGTTGAGCAGTCTGACCACCGGACTGTCGTCGCTGCTGATGCCCTGCAGCGTCAACGCCAGCGAGGCCGGATCGACCGTGTTCTGGATCGGGTCGTCGAACGCGAGGGAGTCCATCGCGCGCACGTCCTTTTCGCGCACGGTCAGATACGCGTTGATGTCTCCCGCGCTCGCGAGCGCCCAGCTATACGGCACGCCCGGCTGCGCGCGCATCCGGTGCTCGACCCAGCCGCGCGTGCGCGCATCGAGCGGATCGGCGATCGCGAATAACCGCGCGTGACTGGCATCGGGATCGTGAAAGCACACGCACAGGCGAGTCGTCGCTTCGACGAACGAAATCACTTCGAAGTCCGGTTCGAGCCGATTCAGCTCGCGCATGGCGATCGACTTCATGCGGAACAGCGCGGCCAGCTGCACGCGCAGTTCTTCCGCGCTCAGCGAGGTTTGCGCCATCAACTCCTCGAGCGCGCGAATGCCGGAACCATGCCGCTCGCCGAGCGCTCTCAGTGCGTCGCGCAGGTCTGCGCGCGCTTCGGCTGGTGTGCCATCCGGCTGGGCAATGAGGGTATCCACGCGCTTCCCCAATTCGGTTTACTGAATGCTCGAGGCAATTTCGAAGATCGGCATGTACATCAGCACGACGATCCCGCCTATCACCACGCCGATGAAGATCATCATGGCGGGCTCGATCAAGCGCGAAATCAGATCGATCGTGCGCGATACCTGCGCCTCCTGGAACGCCGCGATGCGGTCGAGCACGGGGCCGAGACCGCCCGTCTTCTCCGCGACCGTCAACAGGCGGTACGCGATCGCGTTGGCGAGCCCCGCCTCCTGAAACGCGTCCGAGACCTTTGCGCCGTTGCGCACCTGGTGCAGTGCGCCCGCGAGCGCCGTCTGGTCCGCTCGTCCGACCAGGCCCTGCGCGAGGTCGAAGGCCTTCACGGCGGGAATGCCGCCGTCGACGAGCATGGCCGTCGTGCGATAGAACTGCGACTGGCGAAAAACGCGAAAGTGTTGCCCGATACCGGGCAGCGCCAGCATGCGGTCGGCGATCCAGTTGCGCACGAACGGACGGCGCAATGCGAAGCCCGTCGCCACGGCCAGCACCGCGACGCTCACGGACAGCCCGGCCCCGTGCGCGTGCACCAACCCGCCCCAGGCCATCAGCATGCGCGACAGCAGCGGCAGCTCGCGCCCGCTGTGTTCGAGCAGGCTCGCGAAGCGCGGCACCACGAAACCGAGCAGGAACAGGACGACCGCCGCGCCGACGAACAGCAGGACGGTCGGATAGATCGCCGCGGACACCACGCGCGCACGGAGTTCGTGGAGCGTCGCGCTGTTGCGCGAGTAGCGCGTGAGACTGTCGGCGAGGCCGCCGGTCTGCTCGCTCGCCTTCACGCACGCAACCAGCACCAGCGGAAAGATATGACTCGCGTGCTCGAGCGCCGCGGACAGCGAGTGCCCCTCTTCGAGCTGGCGCAGGAGGTCGCGATACACTTGCGCCGACGCCTCGCGGCGCTCGTTGCCGCCAAGCGTGCGCAACGCGTCGACGACACCCACGCCCGCATCGAGCAGCGCGGCGAGCTCGCGCGCAAAGAGTTCGACGTTGAACCGGCCGCCGGGAAGCCCCAGCCGGTTCGCACGTTGCCGGCGCCGACCGCCCTCGGCGCGCACCGAGACGACGCGCAGACCGCGGGAACGCGCGAGTGCCGTGGCCGCCGCGGGCGTTTCGCTGTCGATGCGAAGCGTCTGGACCGAGCCATTCGTATCGAAGACACGCAGCACGTACTTCACGTCGACTCTCCTTGCAGACAACCCACCGGCGGCGCGGCGACCGCGCCGCGCGCCCCTACCACGACGAGATCGTGACGTTCTCGCCCGTGCCGTCACCGCGTCCGTTCTTGCCGAGCGAAAACAGGTCGTAGTCGCCGTGGTCGCCGGGCGAACGATACTGATACGGTCGATCCCACGGATCCACGGGCACCGCCTTCTGCAGATACGGCCCGCTCCAGCGCGTCGCGTTCTGCGGCTTCTCCACGAGCGCCTCCAGGCCTTCTTCGGTCGTGGGATAGGCACCGACGTCGAGCCGGTATTGATCGAGCGCCTGGCCGAGCGACACGATCTGCGCACGTGCGATCTTGACGTTCGACTTGCCGACCTGTTCGAAATATCGGGGCGCAACGAGACCGGCCAGCAAGCCGATGATGACCATCACGACGAGCAGTTCGAGCAGCGTGAAGCCGCGGCGCGCATACGTGCGTGCCGGTGCCGCACAACCGGCGCAACGCCGTGGCGCCTCTGACTCGGGCATCCGCACACCGCGTTGGATAGAGGTCGATTCGCTATGCACGGCTCCCCCCTGTATCGACTCACCGCTTCAGCGCCGCTGAAGCCGTTGAATGCATTCTTGTTCAGGTCGATACGGGCAAGAAGTAGGGAGTGCCGTCCAAAGACATGGGTAAAGACCCTCCAGTTGCATGCTCCCGTCTGGAGGGATTTCACACATGCTCGTCGTCGGGCAACGACAGCACGCCCATGTCGATCGCAATGCGCACGAGGCCGTTCAGGTTCCTGATGCCGAGCTTGCGCATCAGGTTCGCGCGATGCTTTTCGATGGTCTTGGGGCTGAGACTCAGGCACTCGCCGACCTGACGGTTGGTGTGCCCTTCGACCACGAGCCGCAACACCGTGCGTTCGCGGCCCGTCAACGCGTTCCAGAGCCGCGCCTTGTGGGCGAAGTCCTCCTGCGATCCGTGCGCCCCGCCGCTGATCCGGTTGGCGCCGGCCGCGGGCTTGCCCTGCATCACGAAGCGCATTTCCCGCACCAGTTGATCGAACGACGCGTCCTTGACCACGTAGCCGTCGGCGCCCGCGGCGAACGCCTCCCGCACATGGTCTTCGCTCCAGTGAACGGTAAGGACGATGATCCGGACGCGCTGAAACTCGCGCTTGATCGCGGTGATCGCTTCGAAGCCGCTGCCGCCGGGCATCGTCAGATCCATCAGGATCAGGTCGGGCAGCGTCTCTCTCGCGAGGCGATGGGCTTCGAGCCCGCCGCTCGCCTCGCCGACGACGCAGCAGTCGTCCAGTTCGGAAACCATGCGGCAAAGGCCGCTGCGCAATAAATGCTGGTCCTCGGCAATCAGCACACGATGTCTTTTTTCCAATTTCGTCGCTCCTTGCGGGACGCTGCAGGCCTAGTTGGAAGCGACGACATCGTGATAGGCGGCGAGCAGCTCCGACGGCGTGGCAAAGCCGTCGATACGCAGCCAGGGCTTGCCCGGCGCCGCGCGCAGGAAGGCAACCGGCGTGTGATTCATCTTGTCGCCCCGATAGACGTTGAACGCGCGCTGCGCCGCGATGCTCGCCTCGACCGTGCCGGTATAGTGCTGCCACTCGGGGCCGGCTTCGAACCTGGCGGCATAGGCCTTCAGACGCGCAGGTGTGTCCTCTTCCGGATCGATCGAGATCGAGACGATATGGACCTTGTCCCGGTCGCTGCCCAGATCGTTCTGAAATTGCTCGAGCGTCTGGCTGGTCATCGGGCAGATCGTCGTGCAGGTGGTATAGATGAAGGTCACGATCACCGGACGGCCATCGTTCAACTCGTCGACGAGCGAAACGGTCTTGCCGTCATCGCGCACGAGGTCGACCGAGGGCAGCGTGTATTGCTCGGTCGTGCGCGTCGTCATGCCCGCCATCATGTGATGATGCATGTGAGGATCGGCAGCGGCGTCGTCGGCCGGTGCGCTCCATGCCGCGGTTGCCGCGAGTGCGATGCCCGCCAGCACCCCGAGCCTTAATTTTGCAGTCCTGTTCATACCGGTCTCCAGAAATGAGGAGAAAGGTCGCTTCTCGCGATGCGCAGGTCGCGGCGCTTTCACTCCCTTGCGAGCCCAGTGTCATGAATTTGCCAACGAGCGTCATGGGTGGAGGGACCCCAAACGACGGTAGGGTATGCCCGCTTGATGGAAAACCCGCACCGTGCAATGGGGGTGTCCCCACACTACGAGCCCACACATTCCCCGTTGCGGCTCGCATCGATCACGGCCTAAAATCCCGGTATTCTTACGATCGGATTATGTCGACGCATCGGGGAGCTCCAATGGATGCGATTCAGCCAGGGGGACCGCAGGTAAGATTGCTCGATCTGATCGACGCAATGCGCAAGCTTCGTAGTGCGGCCTGCGCCGGCCAAGCCGACGCCGGCGTCGTCACCGACGCACGTGGCGCGGCGCTCGCGATTCTCACGCCCGGTGGGACCTTCGTGTCGGCCAACCGCAGCGCGGCCGCACTGCTCGGCTATTCGAGCGCCGAACTCGTCGGCAAGGGCCTCGTCGACCTCGCGCCTGACGACGCTCGTGCCGCGTTGGCGCACGAATTGTCCGCCAGCGCAGTTCGCGAATTCCATTCCTTCAGCGCCGTGCTCAGCGGCAGGACCGGTCACCCGACACGGCTTGCACTGCATCAGCAATGGGTCCCTACGAAAGCGAGGAATTCGGTCGTCTTGCTGACGCTTTTCGAAGAACCGCTGATCATCGAACCCGGGTCTGGCAACCCCACCGAGCGGCTCGACGCAAGCGAGCGGTTATGCCAGATGTATCTGATGATAGGTCAGCAGAAAGAACGCCAGCGTCTCGCTTCGGAGTTGCACGACGGCCTCGGCCAGGCGCTCACCCTCGTCAAGCTGATGACCGAGGACGCGCTGATGCGCATCCGTCGCGGGCAGGTCGACGATGCGGTGCAGCTGCTCGATTCAACCGTATTCAGGATCCGCGAAACGATCGGCGACGTGCGGCAGATATGCGGCGAACTGAGGCCGCTCATGCTCGACAAACTGGGGCTGCCCGCGGCATTGGGTTCGCTGTGCCGGCGCATCGAACGCGGCACGGAGGCGATGTCGGTCGTGTTCGACTGCGATGTCGTCGATAAAGACGTGCCCGAACATCTGAAAGCAGACATGTTCAGAGTCGCTCAGGAGGCGCTGAACAACGCCGTCAAGCATGCCGAGGCGACCGAGATTTCCCTCAGCCTGCGCGGCGATGCGGCGCGTCTGGTGCTGACGATTCGGGACAACGGCATTGGCTACGAGAACCATCCATTCGCCACGGACGAAGCGTATACAACAGGATTGGGGCTCATCGGCATGCAGCATCGCGTAGAGATGCACGGTGGCGCGTTTTCGATCGAGTCCTCCGCGGCAACCGGGACCCTCGTCTGCGCGACCTGGACGCGCTAGCGCCGCCCTCGCCGCACTCAGGTTCCCGTCTCGCCCAGCCGGTATTCGGGCTCCTCGCCGCCGGGCCCCGAGCCCGGCGCCGGACCGGCGCGTTCCGGCAAATGCTCGTCGTTCACGTCCGGCTCGGCGCATTTGGCGGCGAGCGAGGTCAGCAAGCCCATGCTCATCGCTACGAGCACCAGTTCGGTCAGGTTGGCAATATGGAGCTTGTGCATCATGCTCGCGCGATACTTCTCGATCGTCTTCGGACTCAGGTTCAAGTATTGTCCTACCTGCCGGTTAGTGCGCCCTTCCGCGATCAGCTTCAGCACGCTGCGCTCGCGCGCCGTCAGCACGTCCCAGGCATGCTTCGGTGCGGGCGCTTCGCGGCCGCTGACGAACGAGTCGACCATATACCCGTAGACGTCCGCACTCAGATGCTTCTTGCCCTGCATGACCGAGTGCATCGCGACCAGCAGCTCTTCGAACGAGACGTCCTTCAGCACGTAGCCGTCGACGCCGGCACGCAGCGCTTCCCGCACGTACTCCTCGCTTTGATGCACCGTGAGCGCAATGATCCGGATGCCCGGCGAGCGCCGTTTGATTGTCGCGCTGGCGTCGATGCCGTTCATCCCCCGCATCGACAGATCCATCAGGATCAGATGAGGAGCGAGCGTCATTGCCTGCTGGCAGGCTTCCTTGCCATCCCGTGCTTCGCCGACGACGTCGTAGTCGGCTTGCGCACACAGCATCGAACGTAGACCATTTCGCAGCAGATCATGATCCTCTGCGATTACAACGCGACATATGGTATTCACGTCTTGTCTCCCAGTGCCAGTGCCCTCGGCCGTCATAACCGCATTAACGATTTGACGAAATTCTTCCCTTCCGTAAAGCTTTCACTCTTTACATTCGAATTCCTAACTGTTAGCTTTATGTTATTTTCGGGTTACTGTGTTTGCGCTTGCCCCCGCAAGGTTCACGCCACTTCGCGCAGAGCGAGCAACAGCGCGCATCTCCACTTTTCGAGGCATTTCGGCAGCGCATCGAACGCCGAAAAATGTTTCAAATTCGAACTCTTTTGGAATCTCCAGAAGATTAGCCATTGCAAGGGATAGCGGGAAATCCGTTCGCTTTTATCATTGGGTGAAAACTAATCGATATTTTTTGCATCCAGTGAGAAGAAGTAAGGCGCTGCGCATGATGGCCGAGTGGCTAGCGTTGATTACCGTCTATTACCATTTGTTTCTAATGTTAAGTTTTTGCAATGGCCTTTTTGGCCGCTCTCTCGCGTCACAAAGTGTAGGGAGGTGCCCCATTGCCGGGCCGTTTTTTCTTCCACCACAATTCAGGTGCAGGAGAAAAAAGCGATGCATTGCCACCGGTCACCCAGCTTCGGAAACGCGATCATTGCCGCATTCGCGATGCTCGGTGCGGTGTTGCCGGCAACGGCATGCGCACAGATTTTCGGCACGGTCGACAGCAACGGCGCCATCGTTCTGACGAACGTGCGCGGCAAGCCCGGATTGAAGGTGATCGTCGCGGGCGAACCGCCAGGCGAACCAGGCGCGAGGCGCCGGTCGCGCAAATCGCCGGGCGGCGCCGACTCCCCGTTGTACGCGGACGTGATCGATGAAGCGAGCCGCTCCTTTCGCGTTCAACCCGAACTGCTTCGCGCGGTGATCGACATCGAGTCGGGATACAACCCGAAGGCGGTTTCGGACAAAGGTGCGCTGGGACTGATGCAGTTGATGCCGGAAACCGCTGCGCGATTCTCGCAGGGCGACATGTTCAATCCACGAGACAACGTGCTGGCCGGCGCCCGCTATCTGCGCTTCCTGCTCGATCTGTTCAAGGACGATGTAGAACTCACGCTGGCCGCTTACAACGCCGGTGAGAACGCGGTGATTCGCGCCGGCTATCGCGTGCCGTCGCTGCCGGAAACACGTCTGTACGTGCCGCGCGTGCTGGCGCGCTACAAGCAGCTTCTCGCGGCCAGCTGATCGCCTGCTTGCGCGTCACCAGACTGCCTGCATAGCGAACCGACCGACTGGGGACCAGTTCAGTCGGCCGGACGCCCTCTGCGACGTAGAACGCGAACACTTGCAGGCGTGCTGCGTCCTACGCTCTCCCTCCGTTGTCTACCGCGTGCGGGCACACGTCACCGAAACAAGGCAATGGTCTTGTCCGATCCCTCGCCGTGCGCCTGTGCATGGTGAAGCTCGATCATGTCCTCGATCTCCTCTACGCGCTCCTTCGGGACGTCGATCATCATCAAAAGCTCGCCGCGGAGGATCGCTTCTTCGAAGCGCTTCAAGCGCGTATTGCGCATCTCGACGCCAATCATCGCCGCTACCGCGGCGCCGAAACCTGCGCCTGAAAGTGCGAGGATCGCCACCGTGCCGCCGGCGATCCGGACGTCTTCGGGCGGACAGACAAGCGCAATCAGCGCCACCAGCAGCCCAGTCGCACAGCCCACTGCCGCGCCTCGAGCCAGCGAAGCAAGCAGATCGCTGCGTTGCGCGAGCGATGCCTGCGGCAAGCCGTCGAGCGACACATTCTCGTTGGCGATGACATGCATATGCCGCCACTCGACCTGATGCAAAAGCAGGTCGCCGGCGACCGCTCGCGCGCGCTGTGCGGTGGGCAGCAAAAAATAGACGCGTCGCATTTGAGCTATTCCCGCTCTCAGTCGAAAGTGTGCAGATGCACGACACGCTCCCGCAATACGCCATCGATCTCACGGCACGATCCAGTCTCCGTCGGCGACGAGCTTGATGTGTTCCGGCCCGGCAAAGCGGACGATATAGCCGCCCTTGGATGCGAACGTCTGCCCCGGCGCCAGCGTCAGGCGCGGATAGTAGCCCGTCAGGATGCGGCGTTCGAGCATGTCCTGAATCCGCTCCACCAGATAGTCCCTCACGAACGCATCGACCATATGGCTCAGGGTCTCGGCGAGCAGACCGCAGGCAAGGTAGGTGTCCGCCTGCACCTGGGGCGCCACCATCGGTATCTGTCTGATCGAGAACCAGCCGAACGCGTAGTCGACGCGCACGCGCCGCCCTTCCGGCAAATCGAACGGATACGCAAGGCGCGTGACGCCACGCCAGCTCGCCGGAAGGGGGGTGCTATCCAGCCCGCCCATGAGGCCCGACATGAACACCGTATGCGTCGCTGGAGGGATTCGCGCGAGCGCCGCAATATCGGGCGGACGCAGCCACAGCACGAGCACGTCCGAGCGCGGTATGCCACGCAGCACACCGGCAACGCCTTCGCCGGGGGCGAGCGCGTGGTTCGAGACCGCGATGCCGTGAGCCGCCAGTGCCGTCGCGAGCGACTGCGCGCCGCGTTCGCCGTTGTCTCCCGTGCGGTAGACCTGCCAGACGTGCGTCGACGCTTTCGCCTCTTTCGTTCCCAGCGCCGGCGGCGCGCCGGCTTCATCGACGATGCGCGCCGCGATCAGCTCCGACTCGAGCAGCACGCCCTTCGAGAAGTACACGGAATAGAAGTCGCGATCGTTTTCGACCGGCACCTCGACGTTGGGAAAGAGGCACGGCACGGCCTCCTCTTCGCAGAAGTCGTGAATCGGCGCCCAGTTCTTGCCACCGAGACCCGACAACACCGCGAACACGGGCTGCCGGGCCAGAAACTGCGTGAGTTGCCCGCGCCAGGTGTCCGGCGGACCTTTGAGCTCCCACACGTGCAGTTCCCAGCGCCGATTCACCATGAACATCATCTTGCGCGACGAACGCAACGGCGGCACCGCGCCGAGCGGAAAGACGTTCTTGTCGGCGAAGTAATGCGTGAGGACATCGAGCATGCCCGCCCGTTTCACCGGGTCCGCATCGGGGGTGATGATCGTCGCGAAGTGCAGCACGGTATCCGTGACACCCGTCGGCCTGCGCCGATCGAGCTGCTTCAGATAGCCGATCAGCGCCTGCATATCGGCATCGTTCAGCGCGTACTGCGGCATCAGGCTGCTGAGCGGTTTGCCTTCGGAGTCGATGCCTTCGCGAATGGCGCGCGCGACCGTCGCCTCCGTGTACGGTTCACGTTCGGCGCGCATCCCGGGAACGTACGGCAAGTCGCCGTCTTCCGGGTTTTGTGCGCGCGGCTCGACCAGGTAGCGCCAGCTGATCGGCGGGATGCTGCTGTTGCCTTCCCTCGAACCCAGGCCACTGCGGCGATGACAGTTCATACAGGCCGCGGCTGCGCCTTGCAGGTGCACGCCCCCGTCGTGCATCGCCTCGAGCGCTGCGCCCGAACCCAGTACGCCCTGCTGATAGATGGCCTGCCCGGCAATCGCCGTCGCGACCGGCTCGGCGGCAGGCGCGCAACGCGCCTCGTGCACAGGCATGATCAGCGCGGCGAGCATCGCGCATGGAGCCAGCCATCGCACCGCCCGCAACGGTGCCCGTGTGCGGCCTCCCGGCCCGCTTGCCGCGCGCTTCATGATCAGGGCGACGGATGTCCCGCGCCAGGCAGTGCCGGCGAGGCATCGACGTCGATCGAAACCGATTTGTGGTGCATCTGCGGCGGCGCGGGCCTCGTGAAGATGCCGTCGTCCAGCGCCGGATTGAGCGACACCTTATCGATCGTCAGCTTGTCCTTTTTGTCGGACGCCGCTGCGCCGCTCTCGATCTCGAGCGGTATCTGCAGCCCCTCGACGCTCCTGAAGTCGCTGTAGTTCACGTCCACGACGACCGTCTGCCCACGCGGCGTGCGCACCTGGTGGTCGACCTGCACGTCGAGAAACGTTTTAGCGTCGATCCACACGTGGCGGATCACACCGGAAGGCAGCTTCGCGGCAAGGCGATACGCATCGCGCCCGCCCACCTGATCCTTGCCCTCGAGCGTGACGGTGACGCCCTTCGCTTCATGGTCGATCAGGAGCCCGTCGATCACCTGCTCGTCGCGCGCGGAGGTCGCCTCGTCCATCGAGTACGGCCGCGGCGTCGCGCTGCCCATGCCGTTCGGGCCCAGTTTCCAGC
The DNA here is from genome assembly GCF_040965695.1 of Paraburkholderia sp. BR10937. Lineage (NCBI taxonomy): Bacteria > Pseudomonadati > Pseudomonadota > Betaproteobacteria > Burkholderiales > Burkholderiaceae > Paraburkholderia > Paraburkholderia sp. BR10937. The sequence continues at coordinate 32,309 of NZ_JBFRCL010000055.1, read as the reverse complement.
CTTGTTTGCCGTCGAATACCCGCACGGACTTCTGGTTGTACACGGTGACCTCGAAGCGTGTCTTGTTCGGGCGTTTCATGGCGAGGACGAACGGCAGGTCCGGCGCGGGCGCATTGGCGCTATCCACGTGACCGGACCAGATCATGGTCTGGACTCTGCGCCACGCGTCGAGGCCGCCTCTCGCCTCGACGTTCTTCTCGACGATCTCATCGGCGCCCAGTTCGTGCGCGGGGATCTGCTCGCCCGCGAACACGACCGCCGCAACGCTGCCGGCGAGCACCCATACCGCGACTGGTTTCATGGCCGTCAACCTCATGGGGGCACCCAGCGGCTAGTGGCTCGAGTTCTGGCGCGGGCCCGGATGCGCGCCGGCATTGGCAGCTGGGCTCGCACTCGTCGCCGGACGCGGGCTCGGGCCCGGGTTCGCGCTGACGACCGGTGTGGGGTGCGTGACTTTCGACACCGTGAGCTGCGGCTTGGCAAAGAGCGCGTCATCTGCCTGCGGATTCAGCGCGACCTTATCGATGATCAGCTTGTGCGTGCCTCTTGCGCCGACGACCACCGTCTCGAGCGTATGCGGCATGACGAGGCCGCCCTCCTTGCGGTAGTCGCGATAGAAGATGGCGACGTTGTGCATCTTGCCGTCGAGCTTGCGCGGATCGCCGTCGATCTTCAGTTCGAGAAAGCTGGCCGCATCGATCCATACGCGGCGCGATGTGCCGTCTTTCAGCGACAGCTTGAGCACATAGGCGCGGTGGCCCTCGACCATCTCCATGCCGAGCACGTCGATGTGCGTGCCCTTTGCCGCATAGTCCATGAGCGGCCCATCCAGTTCGGCCCACGACGCGGCTGCCTTGGCCTCCGCGGGCGTGTAGGGCTCCACTTCATTGCGGCCGAGGAACGGCCTGACCTTCCAGCCCTGCGCGCCGTCGTAGACCTGGAATGCCGTCTGGTCGTTGAAGCGGACCTCGATGCGGCTCTTGCGCGGGCGCTTGAGCGTCATCGCGAAGGGAAGTTTGGTGTTCTTCGTGCCGCCCGCCTCGAGCTGCCCCGACATCGTCATCGTGTTGACTGCGTGCCACGCCTGCAGGCCGCCGCGCGCGGCGACGTTGCGCTCGACGATCTGCGCGGCGCTCATGTGCGCCGCGCCCGCGGTCTGGGCGCTCGCCGCGGAAGACCCCGCGAGCGCCATGGGAGCGCTTGCCACGAGCGTCACCACCGACGCGGTCCGGATCGCCAGCGAAAGAAAGCGGTTCATGAGTCATCTCCTCTTCGTCTGCGCACGAAAAGCGCGTGCGCCATCATTCGACTATCAGCCCGTCGATGTGGAACGACCCCACGAATACGTCGACGCGCTCCCCGGCCTTGATCAGACCGCCTTTATTCGAGAACACCATCCAGTACTCCTGACCGGTTTCCAGCGGACCGCTCTGGCGCAGCGCGCCGACCTTGTCCATCACCGGGATTTCGAGCAACGCATGGCTCGTGCGCCCGAACATGACGGCCGTCGCGGTCTTTTCGCCGAGCGGCCGCGCGGCCACCGGGTCCGTCACGCGATAGCTGAAGCGGATCAGGTTGCCCGACGCCGTGCGGCGCACGCTCAGGTGATCGATGCCCTGCATCATTTCGTAGTAGCCCTTCGCGCGCTGCGGCAGGCTTGCCGGCGAGTACGGCGACTGCTTCGCCGCCGCGCTCGCACCGGCCTCGCCCACCGCCGGCTGAAGCGAGGCGGCAGCGAGGCAGATACTGCCGGCCAGCAGCACGGCCCGCGGCAACCGTTGGCGACGCTGGCTCATGGCAACGCTCCCAGTGTCTTCAGACCCGCCGGCGTCGTGACTGCGGGCGGCGTGCCCACCGGCAGCGCAGGCTGGCCCTGATTGCCCCGGTTGCCCTGTGCGCCTCCGGTGCCGGGCAGAGCTCCTCTGTTCGCGGCGCTCGGCAAGATCCCCTGCAGCAATCCGAGCAGCGTCGACGGATCGTTGACCCCAAGCGCGAGCGGATACGGCTGCGAGGCGAACACGCCGGGCCTCACGAACTCGACGGCTCCGATGTCGTAGCCACCCAGTTGCGGCCGCGGCGTGCCGAAGATGTCGCGATTCGGCGCACCCGCCCCCGTGGCATGGTTGACCGCCGGCGACGTCCCCCGGATCGTGTAGTTGCCGAGCAGCGTGTTGAGTTGCGTGCCCGTGCTCGCTTCGTTGAACAGCGACAACGGACCGTACGACATGTTGATCCAGTTGTTGCCCTCGTCCGGCGTCGCCGACGGCAGCAGGCTGAACAACGGATTCGGCAGCACCGTGTCCGCGATGCCCGGCGGCACCGTGATGCCGATGCCACCCGCCTCCGGCGGCACGCGCGCACCGTTGCAGTACTGATGCACGACACCCGGATTCGAGCCACTGTTATTCGCGTTCGGATAGTCGCCGGCGTCGGTCAGGATCGAGTACCGCGGGTTCATCGTCAGACCGGACCCATGGTTGGCGGCGCCGGTGTCGCCGAACGCGCCGATGTCCCAGTAGACCGCCTTCGGATCGCAATAGCCCGTGGCGTGCCCGGCCTGATTCAGCGACGGATTCAGCGTGACCACGTTCTGCAGCCCGGCGATGCCGGGATCCAGTCCTCCCACTGTGATGTAGAACGTGCGGTTCTGCCAGAACAGGTCATTCGTCAGCACCGGGTTCGAGAACGTCGCGCAGTTCGGGTTGCCTGCCGGGCACTTCACGTTCGGCCGGGTGAATGCCGCCACCAGGTTCTGCGTGTGGCGCGCGGTCTCGAGCCCGGCCGGCTCGTACTGCGACGTCGTGGTCGGCTGGCACGTCGTTTCCGAACCCGAGGTCGTGCAGTTCGGCGGCCCGACATTGGCCTGGGTCGCAGCGGACGTGTTGAACAGCACACCGGCCGTCGCTGTCGTGTCGTTGGAGATGACCGTGTTATTGATGAAGCTCACGGCCACCGCGTCCTGCAGCGACACGCCGCCGCCCGCCCAGCCCGCCACGTTGTTCGCGATGATGTTGTTCGTCACCTTCACGCGATACCACCGGGAGCTGTCGTTCGGACTCCGTTGCACGTCTGTGCCGTTGACGTTCTGCAGGCGCAAGCCGCCGCCCTTGCCGCTTTCCGCCGTGTTGCCGACGATCAGGTTGCCGTCGATCGTGATGTCCGGGCCCGCGCCGTCCGAGAGCTGCGGCGCGCAGTCGACGTCGGTGGTCGCATTCTCGCAGAAGGTGCCGTCGGGCGGCACACCCTGGACGATCAGCCCGCCGCCGTACGTCGGCAGCGTCGGGTTGTTGCTCTGATTGAACAGGATCCAGTTGTGCGACAGGTCGCCGTTGTAGCTGAAGCCGAAGTGCGCGACACCGCCGCCATCGCCGCTGCTGATGTTGCCGCATACCCAGTTGTAGTTGAACTTGTAGTAGTCGGCGCCCGAGCAGAACGTCACCCCTCCGGCCGAAGACGGCGTGGTCGAATTGATTTCGTCGCCATACGAAGCGTTCGACGTGACCTGGTTGTTGTGCACGTTCACGTGGACGTTGTACTCGAACGGCAGCTGGGTCACGTTATTCGCCGCGATGTTGCCGTCGGGCACTTCGACCTGGCCGACGATGATGCCACCGGTGAGCGTTCCCGCGTTGGAGAAGACGCGGTTGTTCGATACCTCCGTGTAGTGGTTCCAGCCATGCAGGTAGATACCGCCGCCGCCTTGCGAGCTGTTCGTGAACGACATGCCGTCGATGCGCGACGGGTTGCACAGGAAGTTGCTCGGATAGTTATTGCAGTCCGCGGCGCTGTTGGTGAGCGGCGTGCAAATACCGTTCGCGACGCAATTCTGGTCCTGGGTCAGCACCCCGCCGACCAGCACGTCCTTCACGCCCTTGCCGAGCACGGTGATCGCCGCGCCTTCGTACGCACCCATCAGCGTCGGCTCGATCAGCGTTTCCGCGAGGTTGCCGTTGAGGTTGAAATCCCAGCCGGACGTCGGCTCGAAAGGAATCCCGTCGATCTTGCGCTGCATCGAGGCGAGGCAACTGTACGCGCCAGTCGGATCGTACGGATTGCTTGCCGAGATCAGCCCGCCGTTCAGCGCATCGCCGAACAGGCACCCTACCTGCCTGCGCCACGGGTCGAGCTTGCCTGACGGATGCGGATTGGCGTCGACGGTCACGGACGTGGCCCCCACACCCTGCAGCCGCACCGGCTTCCACATGAGCAGCATCTCCTTGTAGGTGCCCGGACCGACGACGATCATGTCGCCCGCAGTGGCATGGTCGATGGCAGTCTGAATCGCATTACCCGCCGTGTTCTCGCCGCCCACGTAGGTCGGTGCCTTGCCGCCGATCGTCACGGTGACCGCGTCGATCGAGCGCTTGCCGCTCGCTGCGGTAACGACGAGCTGGCCGCACTGGGTCGGCGTCGTCACCCCACGCTGCTGCATCGTGCAGGCCGCATCGGGACCGAGCAGAGGTGGCACCACCACCGTGATCTTCGCGTCGCTCCAAGATGTCACCAGCGCCGGGATGCCCGCGATCGTCACGACGCCCTGTTGCTGGCCGAACCCGTAGTTGCGCGTGATGAACTTCTGGTTAAACGGCGCGGCGGTGGCACTCGGTCCCGTGTACGCATGGTTCGGCACCTGCTGCGTGCCGACCGAAGTGATCGTCAGCGTCTTCAGCGGTGAGCTGACCCACGGGCCCGCGCCGCCGTTGCTGCCCGCGGACGTATTGCCGGCAATCGCGTCGCCCGTCACCGAGGCAATGCCCGGCGTGCCGTCCGGATAGGCACAGTCGACCTGGTTATAGCCGTCCGCGAAGGCCTGGACGGGCACCACCGGCGTATCCATGTACTGGGTCTGTCCGGGCATGAACGGAATCTCGTAGCAGAACTGGCTGTATGCCGGGTTGTAGAGCGGGTCCTTGATGGTCTGGCCCGAGTGCGCCGGGTCGGCCATATACGGGTCGTTCATGCAGGCGACCATCATCGTCGGCGCGTAGCCCGTCGGGTTCGGTGGGTTGACTTGCCAGGTCGAGTAGGTCAGCCCATTGAAGATGCCCCACTGGTCCGAATAGGTGCGCGAGATTTCGTTGCCCGCGAAGTCCTTGAACGATACCGGCACGTTCGGCACTGCGAACTTTTCGCCGAACTGCGGCGAGTACGGGTCGAACTCCGACGAGAAGTCGTCCAGCATGAAGCCGGTATAGTGCGCGGCAACGTGCGTCGAGCTGAAGATCCAGAACTTCGCCAGCACCGCGCTCTGGTCGGTCAGCTCCACCTCCTTGCGGTCGCACAGGTTCCTCGAAGCCCCCGCGAACGGCGAGACTTCCTGCGAGCCCGGAAACAGGCTGATGTAGTCCGGCACGATCCGCAGCTCGCCGACGCACGGCCAGAAACGTTCGATGGACCCGGTGTCGCCTTCGGCGTGCGGGGTCGAGCCGAGATTCGTGGTCGGATTCTGCGCGTTGTTCTGGTTGTAGGTCGAGTTCATCGCGGCCTGATCGGGCAGGATGAAGACGTCGCCGATGCCGCCGAACTGCTGCGTCACCGGTGCGATGTAGTTATCGCCGATCAGGATGTTCTTGTCCTCCTCCTTCACCAGTTCGTAGCCCGGCGGCACGATGATCTCGACCACATACTTGCCGGGCGGCAGCATCTGCGTGCCGTCCCTGGTGGGATTCGCCTGGCAGATAGTGCAGTTGGTGCCGGTCGGCAGGCCGCTTTGCGGGTCGCGGGTCGTGACGCTCGGGAACTGGTACATGCCGTCGTACGGCGCCGGCTGCACCTGGTTGAACACGTGCATGCCGTCATAGCACTTGAACTGCGAGTTGTTGGGCAGCGCACGCTGCTGCGGGTCGAGCCACATTCTGGTGTTCTGCAGCGTGAAGAAGTACGGATCGCTGGTGCTCTGGCCCGGGCAGTTCATGTTCGGCACGCCGTCCGTACGGAAGCCCTGGGCCCAGTCGTCCCAGCTCGCGGTCTTCGTCGTGTCGACGAGCTTCAGGCTCGTGGAGCCGTCCGCCGCGACGCCTTCCTGGTACAGGTTCACCGTGACGTTCGGCACGTCGGGCGTCCACTTCGTGTGAACCAGCAAGGCGGGGTCGTCGAACGGGCGTGTCGAGGCGTAGACGACTTCGCCGTGGATGCCGCCGTTCTCGTTCGCCGCATACTGCGTCTTGCCGAACTCGATGAACGAGCTCTGGCCCGAGAAGCCCTGCCAGCCCATCGTGGTGACCCACGGCGGATCGACGCGGCCGGTCGAAGGATTCGAGCCCGAGCGGTCGTTGCAGTCCGCGTCGTTGCAGTACACCGCGCCCGGCACCCGCAGGTTCGTCGGCAGATGCACCGATTCCTGCGTGTTCGCGTAGTTCGCGGCAATGGTCGACTTTCCTCCGCCCGGCGTGCCGTCGGGCGGACCGCCCGCGTCATAGACGACGTGCACGCCCGTCTGCTTGAAGCGGGTCAGGTCGGTATCGACGACGTACCAGTTGAACAGCGGGAACTCTTCATTGAACGACGCATAGCCGTTCATGTCCGTGTTGTTGAAGTCCGAATAGCTGCCGTCGCGGAAACGGATGTTGGTCGGCAGCAGCGCGAGCCCTGGCTTGCTCGGGTCTCCCACGCCGTTGCCGTTCGTGTCGAGGAACGTCCGCGTATAGAGATTCGTCTGCCATTGAAGGACCGCGATGTCGCCGGCGTCGGTCACCGTGCCGCCGCCGAGCGTCACGGCCGATGCGAGCCCGTCGACGATCTGGTCGTTCCACTGGTCGAACACGGTGATTCGAGTGATGCCCGCAGGCAGGCCCGTGAAGCTGAACGTGCCGTCCGCGTTGCACTTGGTGAACGCGTAGTCTTCGCCGTCCGGATCGCCCACGCTCACATAGCATTGCGTGAAGCTCAACGGCTTGCGCGACTGGCTGCCGTACAGGTGCTCGTCAGGCGGGCGGCTGTAGTGCAGGTTCGTCACCCGCCCCTTGAGTCCGTTGTTGCAGGTCGAGGTGGCGCACAGCAAAGGCAGCCGTGCGTTGACGATCTTCGGGTTCGCGAAGCCGATCGAGACGTGGAAGCCCGCCGGTCCGAACTCCTGGAAGTAAGCCGGGCCGCCGATCTTGATGAACGAGTCGTGGGCCTTCTGTCCGTCCAGCGTGTTCGTCTGCAGCCACTCCTCGCCGCGCGCGATCCGGTCGGCCGCCGGCGTCGCGACAATGCCGTAGCGGCCCGGCATCAGGTTGGCGACGATCGCCTGACCGACGAGCGGCGACAGCGTCTTGCCGTCCGACTCGTATTTCGGGCAGGTCGGGATCATGCCGACCAGGCCGTCGGGGTTCGTCGAAATCGGACACGCATTGAGTTGGGTGACCGGGTCGATCGTGCCCGCCAGCGAATTGGACAGCGGCATGTTGAACATGTCGTAAGTCATCTGTCCGGTCGGGCTGCCGCTGCCGCCGGCGTCGTCCCACAGCTTGATCTCGAAGCCGCCGAGTCCCGGCTCGCGGGCCGAGCCGAAGGTGTCGGTGCCGCCACTCACGTCCACTTCGCCGTTCAGCGGTGCGTCGTCCTCGAACACGAACGCGGAAACCTTCGCTGTCGGGAATGGCGACTCCTCCAGTAATACGTTGACCGAAGTCTGACCGGCCGCGATCGGCGCGCCGCCCATGCCGTTGCCGCACTTGCCTGTGCCGGGCGCGAAGTTCGCGACGCTCGGACAGTCTTTGGAAATATCGAACTGCCGCTGCGCGCCCGAGGGGTTAGCCGGATCGACCGGCTGCGGAGCGCCGCCGCCGTTCGTGAACGAGTTGTAGGCGTTGCCCGGCAGGATCGAAATGTAATAGCGCTTCTTCGGATCGAGCGCCACCTGTGACGGATCCACCGGTACCTGCTGCGCCGCCGTGGTCCGGCACACGCCGTTGCCAATGTCGCACACCGCCGGCTTGTGGGTCTGGCTGACCGGATCGTAGACTGTCTGCCCCGCTTCACACGCGGCGACGCCGACACAGCCCGCCGCCACCACCGGCATATAGCTCGTATGGAAGTTGGCGCCGAGACTTGGCACCGGCAGTGGCGGACAGGTCGCCGGCCGCGTGGGCGAGTTCACCTGGCACGCCGGATCGATCTGAAACGTGCGGTCTTCCTCGATGATCCAGCGGTAGTCGCTGATCTTCACCGGCGTCTTTCCGGGCTGCGTGCTCGGTGCATCGAGCACGTTGACGACGAGTCCGCTGCCGCCCTTGAACGTCACCGTCACGGTCGCCGTGTTGCTCGCCGTATTCTGCGCATTCACCGCCTGGTACTGGAACGTCACGCTGGCGGATGCCGCGCTGCCCGTTGGCGCCGTCGCCGGGCTCGCCGAGAACGAGCCGTCCGGATTCAGCGTGACGGAGCCGCCTGAAGGGGTGCCGACCAGCGTCGCGGTTAGCTGCAGGCCATTCGGATCGCTGGCGTACGTGAGCACACCGGGCTCGCCGATCTGCAGCCGCGAGGCGATGTTGCTCGTATAAGCGGCGTTGCCGGCCGTGGGCGGTCCGGACTGACATCCGTTGCCCGTCGTGCACGCGGTGAGCGTCACCGTCGCCGCGGCGTTCGGATTGCCGTTCGCCTGGTACACGAAGCTGTCGGCCGTCGTGCCTTGACTCGGCGTGTAGACGAACGTCCCGTCCGGGTTCAGCGTGAGCGAGCCGCCAGTCGGTGGCGTCTTCACCTGCACGCCATAGACGTTGGCGTCCTTCGCCGCCACGCCTCGCGCCGGGTCGGACACGGTCAGCGTCTTGCCGGGGACGAAGAAATAGGTGGAACCGGTGACCGAAGCGTTCGCCACCGCGGCAGCGGACGCCGCGGTGGAGTTGTTCACGCTGATGTAACCCTGCATGCCGCCGTCACGCGCGTTGTTCGTCGACAGGCTCAGTTCGCGATCGAACACCGGCAGCGCGGAAGCGGCTGCCGCTGGCAGGTTGACCAGCGCGTCGTAGGTCTTGCCGGCCGCCATGAACACTTCCGACTGAATCCGCGGATTGCCGGGCAGCACGTTGCCGTCCTCGGCGATCAACGCGAAGCCGGAGACCGGCGTGGCGCCCGTTTGCGCGCCGACCACGGCCGGCACGTGCATGCGCAGACCCGCGTTGACGAAGCGTAGCATCACCGGCCCGGTGGTCGCGGCGCTCGTCGCGGCGAAGGTCGAAGCGCCCGGATTGGTGCGGTCGAACGAGACGCCGTTGATCAGGTAGTAGCGCGGATCGTAGTTCACCGTGGGCGGATAGCAGGTGCCGAACGCAGTCGACTTCGAATCGCCGCAGCCGCCCGGCTGCCCGGACCAGGACAGGGTTTCGCTGAAGCCCGGCGTCGCGACCGCGGCGGCGACCGCGGTGTTCTGCACCGGATCGATTTCGCTGAGCACGAGCGGCACGTCGGTGTCGTAGCTGATGCCCGGATACGCCTGCGCGGGCGTCGTGCCGTTGGCCGCCGTTCTCACCACCAGCACGCCATACAGCCCCATCGGCCCCTGGATCGACGGGTGCGTGCCCGACTCGATCAGGTAGGTGCCCGGGTTCAGGTTGCTCCACGTGAGCGCGGTGGTGCTGCCGTGCGCCACTTCGGTCGCGAACGACTGCACGCGAGCCGCTTGCGTCGGCGGCGTGAAGGTCGCGCCGCCGGGCGCGGCGGCGGCGGTCGGCCATGTGGTCGCGGTCTGGGTGGGGTGCGTCGGGCTGGGCATGCTCGTCGCCGACGTGCCCAGACCGCCGCCCAGTTGCCCGACGATCACGAGCGAGGTCGGCACGGAGCCGGGCAGGCTGTTGTTGAGATTGATCGTGAGCGGCCCCGGCGGCACCGTGATGACGACGGGCGACCAGTTCGCTCCCGCCCCGGGGTTCGCCGCCGTGCACGTGGCAGGCGCACCGGCCGCCGTGCAGCTGTAACCCCACATCGGCACGGCCTGCCCATCGGGCATCACGGCCGTGGTGGCCTTCGCAGTCAACGTGACGGATGCCTGGGCGAATGCCATCCCGCTCGCGCTCAGCAATACGGAAGCGGCAATCGACGCCTTAAGCATACCTAACAGATTTGCCTTGAGTGTGGTGGATCTCATCGCCGTTCTCCCCGCCTCTAGTTCGATTCGTCGATCAGGAACGCTTGCGGATCAACGAGCATCATCATCATCATTCCGCCAGGGAAGATGTTGTTCGTGGTGATCTCGCGCTCATTGTGCGAGTGCCACATGAATGCAAAGCCGGCTTCCGTTTGCGGTGGATTCACCACGGTGCCGCTTGGCGGCGTCGTACCCGTGGGTGAGGTCGCGCGCATGGTTGCATCGGGGCCGAGATAGGGGCTGCCGCCGTACCAGAAGCCGTTGGTCAGCACGTGCGAGTCGGGCAACGTCACCGGCCCGCCGCTCCCCACCTTGCCGAACGGATGGGTTTCGAGCGCCTTGTTGTGATCCGCGCACCACTCGTAGTAGTTCGGCGCCGTCGGATCCTGCGTGTAGTAGCCGTTTGCATCCGGGATGCAGACGCTGCCGTCGCCGGGGTAGTGCCCATAGACGTCCCAGTTCAGCCCCTTGCCCGTCCAGTAGAAGATCCCGTCCATCGCAAGGCCCGGTGTCGTCGTGGTCGTGAACAGCAGCGGCCCGGCGACCTTGGTCGCGTCCGTCCTGGCGAGCAGCAAGTTGCCGTCGCGCGCGAGCACGCGCACGTGATTGCCGTGCTCGTGGAATGGATGCTGCCAGCGCCCCGTGCCGATGATCCGCAGCAGCACCAGCTCGCCTGGGTGCATGTGCGGGTTGCCGTTGTATGGCTGATTCGGATATTGCGCCGCGTAGTTCGGGTCCATGTCGTCCGGCATCGAGCGTCCGTTCACCATGAAGTACGCTGGATGATACGGCTCCGTCTCGACCGTCATGCAGCCGGTCGGACTCGTGCATGCGTTGCTCGCTTGCTGCTCCGCCTGTGCATGAATGCGCGGATCCATTTCGGAGAACTGAAACAGAAACTCGCGGTCGTAGCACGCCGCGCTGTGGTTGTAGGCCGCCGCGGCATTGCGGAAGTCGGGCTGACCGTCCAGCAGCTTGCGCGTGCCCTGGATCGGGTTGCAGCCGGTCGGCACGGCGAGCGTGCCGGGGGACGACGTCGGCAGCACGATGACCGCGCCATACAGGCCCATTTCGATCTGCAGATCGCCCTGCGTACCGCTGTAGTAAGCGTGCGTGCCCGGTGTGGCGGCGATGAAGCTGTAGGTGACCGTGACGGTGTGGGACGCCTCGCGCGTGAGCAGGCCCTGCACGCCCGTCGGCGTGCCGGAGCAGAGCCGCGTCGTCGGGTCGATCGTCCCCATGCAGACGTCAAACCCGGGAAAGAGGATCGACGTGTTGCCCGCCGCTGCCGGCAGATTGTTGGTGAGCGTCACCGTGACGATGTCGCCCTGGTTGACGATCAGCGTGGGGCCCGGAATCTGCATGGTCGGGCAGTTCGCACCGGCAATGTTGGGCGGCGAAAATCCGGCCGGCGCAGAGTTGCAGCCATAGCCCCACGAATAGACGCTGTTGCCGTCCGGCTGGGTGATGCGGCTCGCCTCGGCGCGCAGGTCGAAATGCGTGCCCGTGATGCCAGGCGCGGCCGCATGCACCTGCATGCAGAAGAGCGCCGCGAGCGCCGCCACGCCGAACCGTACAAGCCGTCCGAGGCGCGCGAGGGTCGCGATCCCTATGCGGTAAGTGATGTGTCCCACGGCTCTTCTCCTAAGTGCAGGACTTCCTGGCCGGGTCCATGGCAGGCGAGCCATGAACCGTCTTTATCGCGTGCATGATGCGTCTCATAGCGTGCAGACCTTCGTCTTCGGATCCACCGACCTGCAGATGTGCACCTCGGTCATCAGACCTCCGAAGTTTTCCTGATCGTTCGCCAGGTGATCCAGATTCGGCGTGTACAGGTAGAAGACCTGCCCTGACTGATACTTCGTCGTGTCGCTGGCGTCGAGGATCAGGTCGAGCGACTCCCCGCCGCCGAGCGTGATCGAGTTCGTGTAGTAGGTCATGTCGTTGCCGGCCATGTCGCGCAGCAGCCGCGCATTGACCGCGACCACGTGCATCGGAATGCCGAGCGAGGCGAGCGTCTGATATTCGGTGACGTCGAGATCGGAGATGCGCAGCAGCACCTTGCCGCCGACGGGGATATTGATCAGCGACGGCAGCGGTTGCGAGAAGCGCGGCACGCCGTCCGACGCGGGCGTCGAAAGCGGATTCGGATTGACGGTGTCCGGATAGCTGCGGCCATTCAGCATGAAGAACTTGTCTTTCATGTCGGTGAAGGGCTCCGGATTGAACGTCATGCCGACAAAGTGGAAGTTCGGATCGAAGCCGTGGATCTGCACCGGGTACTCGACGTCGTAGGCGGTCGAGCCGTCGCCGTCGTTGTACGCGTAGAGCGTGGGCGTCCCGCTCAAGTTGTTCACGTGCAGCACGCCGTTCTGCGGCGGCAGCGGCGTCGTGCACAGAATGTCGGTGCCGCACCGCGTGCGCAGATCCTGCTGCTGCAGCACCAGCGACTGGTAGAGCGACTGTCCCGCGGGGACCCGGTTCTGACGCGGACGCACGAAGATTTGCCCGACCATGCCCATCTGCAGGTGCTCCGGCGGCGTGATGTGGCAGTGCCAGAAGTAGGTGCCCGCATCCGGCGCGAGGTAGTAGTACGTGAAGCTCGCGCCGATGTTGATCGCGACCGACGCGTCCGGCACGCCGTCATAGAACGACGAGGCGTTTGGATAGCCGTGGAAGTGCACCGTGTGCTTCTCGAACAGGTCGGGGCGCATGATCATGCCGACGTTCGTGAGCGTGAGGAAGAACTCGTCGTCCTCGTCGATCGCCATCATCGGCGCGGGCTCGTTGCCGTTCATCACGCCGATGTCCATGATCGGCCGCGGGTCGACATGGCCCGTGAGCTGGCCGGGCGGCGTCGATTCCGGATCGGGCGTGAGACCGACCGCGCCGTTGTAGGTCGGGTCGGTTCTCGGATCGCCGACGGTGTTGAACACCGAGGCGAACTGCGTGCCGGGCAGGCCCGCCTTGATGTCGGCGAGACCGGACAGCGGCCCGAACGCGAACAGATAGGTCTGCACACCATTGGCCATCGTCGCGTAACCGTCGCCACCCGAGATCTGCTGGCACTTGATGGCGCCGTTGACGACCCCCGTCGATGTCGAGGTCTGGCCCGTGAAGGACGGTCCCGTGTACGGCGGTTCGCCGGCGCCCGCCGGCAGCGCCGTCGGATGGGAAGGCGTGGTCGGCGGGCATTGAACCATGAACGACTGGGAAAATGAGGGGATCGCAAACATCATGCACAGCAGGGCTGCCACGCTATTGCGACACATGCGGATGCTGAACATATGACCTCCGTCCTTGGGGTCAAGCAGCGCGTCAGGCGCTGAACGTCACGCTCAACTGCAGTTGCGGGCTGATGCGATCGTCACACTGACCCGTATGTGGATTCTGGATATGGGCAGCGGAGCCTGCGATGGGTCACCTCCCTACACTTGCAGTAGGGCAAACCCATCGCGTTGCGCGGTCGCGTTGCTGACGGGCCAAGGAGTGTGTCCTGGCCCACACAAGCGACGCGTCATGCCGAGATTCCGCCATGGAAGCGGACCGGTCGCGCCGCGCCATTGCTTTCATTAGCATTTCAATTCGACGTGATTCTTCGAATCCATCTGAGGATTGAAATGTCGTTCTTATGTGCCCTGTGGCATATAACGGCGAACTTTCCGATGGGTACAATCCCCCCCTATTCACGTCACGCGCAAACGCGAATACCGCGGACGCTTCTCGATCACGCGGTCAGACGGACGGCACTCACCTCCTGGTTTCATGCCGGCGAGGGACTTGGCGAACTTGGCGGCGGGGTGAGACATGGATTTTCTGGAAAAGAGAGCGGTGGTGAATCTCGTCGAACGCAAAGATCACGCTCTTGAAGTCGTCGAACTGGAAAGCGCCAAGCGGACCTACTACCCCACCATGTCGATGTGGTTGAAGCTGGAACAGCTTCAGGTGGCGCAGCAGCTCGTCGAGCCGCTGGATCAGGACCGGCAGCCAGTCCTGTCCACGTCGCTCCACGGCGTGGCGCATCTCGACGGCCAGGAGCTTGCGATCATTGGCTTTCCCCAGCTGGCGACGCGCATGCTTCAGGTGAGCTTCGAAGCCCGCGACGTCAGCACGGCCGACCGGCTTGGCCTGCGCGCACTGGAAGACGAACTGGGCAACTCGATGTCCGATGTGGCGCTCGGCACCGCCCGGGTGGGCTTCAATCCCGCCGATGACGAGACCGGAGAGCCCGATCAATGGTGGCTCGCGTGCCACATTCCTCCCGCCTGCCTGCAGGTGCTCGCGAAGGCGATCTCGGACGGCCAGCTTGGCGCGGTAGAGCTGGGTCTGGCAATGCGGCATCTCTATACGTCCGAAGATCCCGCGGCCGAGCCGGCACGCCGGCCCCGGCTCTTTCTCCGTCCCAGTGAAAGCGACGACACGATCGAATGGCCGAACATAGCGACCGGCTATGTCACCCACCTACGGATCGACTTTGCAACGGCGTCATTGCGTGGCTCGGCGGCGAGCGGCGACCCGGAGGGAGCGGCGAAGGTCGTCGCGGAAGCCGTGAGCTCGCTGGGACCGACGCTCCTCAACCTCAGACTGACGGTAAGGTGGATCGGCATCCTCATTGCCGTGCTGCTCTTCCTCGAAGTGCTCGAGCGGCTGCAGATCTGACCCGGCGCCTGCCTCGGGCTCGCAAACGCAAAGCTACATGCATTTCGGCCGCTAAGGCGCGGCTCGAACGCGCCGCCCCACCTTAGCCTTTCCCCACGGGAAAGCACGCTTCACCCTTCCTCAATTTTCGCGCTCGCGAAAATCTCCCACACTTGCCATCACGCCGGTTCCGTACCGTTCGTACGGAGTTGCGCCCCGACCGCGGCTCGTGACGCGGCATCGACAATACTGGAGACAGCATGCACAGCCATCCCCTCGACCTGGGCGGCAGCGCGCCGGGCGAAGCACCACGCCGCCCGCTCACCGCGGAAGCCCCGTTGCAAAGCCCTCAGGACGTCACGCTCAGCAGCTTCATGGACGACATGCCCGTGGGCGCGCTGCACCGCTTCGTGGTGTGGGTGATCGGTATCGGCCTCTTCTTCGACATGTACGAGATCTTTCTCGTCAGCTCGATCGGCTCCGCGCTGCAGAACGAATACGGACTCGATGCGCACAGCCTCGCGTTCAAGCTCTTGCTGGCCTCGGCCTTTGTCGGCATGTTTTTCGGCTCGCTGTTCCTCGGCAGTCTCGCCGACCGCATCGGCCGGCGGCGCGCCTTCCTGTTCACGCTCGTGTGGTACAGCGCGTTCTCGCTGCTCGCCGCGTTTTCCGTGAACGCCACCATGCTCGTGGTATGCCGCTTTCTGACCGGCGTGGGCGTCGGTGCGATCTATCCCGTGGCCGATAGTTTCCTTTCGGAGATCCTGCCGAAGGAGAAACGCGGCCGGATGGCCGCGTGGGCCTATACCACCTCGTACGTCGCGGTGCCGCTGGTCGGCTTCCTCGCCGTGTGGCTCAATCCGATCCATCCTGCCGGCATTGCGGGATGGCGCATCATTCTCGCCATCGGCAGCCTCGGCGCCCTGTTCGTGCTGGCCGTGCAGCATCGCCTGCCGGAAAGCCCGCGCTGGCTGCTAGCGCAAGGCCGCACCGACGAGGCCTATGCCACCCTGGGCCGCTTCGCGCAGAGTGCCGGCGCGCCGATGCCGAAACGCTTCGCCGAGCCGCAAACGCGCCAGCATCCACTGCGCCTCTCGGAACGCATTGCCGTGCTGCGGCGCGCGCCCTACGACAAGCGCTATGTCATGCTCGTCGTGTTTCACCTGTTCCAGGCCTTCGGCTACTACGGCTTCGGCACGCTCGCGGGCGTCGTCGTGAAGAGCCGTGGCATCGACGTGACGGGCAGCACGCTGTTCGTGGCCCTCTCGTTCCTCGGCTACCCGATCGGCTCGCTGCTCTCCGTGCCGCTGCTCAACTGGATCGAGCGGCGCACGCTCGTGATCGCCTCGCTGATCTCCATCGGCATTTTTGGTCTTGGCTTCGCGTACTCGGGACAGGCCGCGCTGATCGTTTGCTTCGGCGTGCTGACGACCTGTGCGTCGAATGTGTTCAGCAACGCTTACCACGTGTACCAGGCCGAAATTTTCCCCGCCAGCGTGCGCTCGACGGCGATCGGCAGCACCTATTCGCTCTCGCGCATCATGAGCAGCGCCCTGCCCTTCATCCTGTTGCCGGTGCTCACGCAGCACGGCCCGATCGCGATGTTCGGCGTGATCTCCGCCGCGCTGGCCATCGTCGCCGTGACCCTGCGTGCGCTCGGGCCCCTCACCACGCGGCGCAGCCAGGACGAGATCAATCCCGTCTGACCGCCCGATCCCTCGAGCGTCCCGGCATCATCGGGGCGGTTGCCGCGTCTTGCGGGGCCGCCCCGTTTTTCATTGCTCAGCGCGCGCCGACATGTAGTCGAACAGGCTCACGATGTCCGAGCTGGGCGCGCTATCCGCCTTCATGCCGATCCAGAGCGTGCGCGTCGCCCACGTGTCCGCCAGCTTCACCTTGACGACGCCGGCCTTGCCGCGCTCGTCGCTCACCGCGTCGCGCGGCAGCACGCCGATACCCAGCCCCGCTTCGATCATGCGAAACACGCCGTCGAAGTTCGAGGCCTGGATACGCAGCTTCAGCGATCGCTCGATGGCAAATGCCGCGTCCGTCATGCGCGCGAGCAGCGAGCTGCCATCGCTCAGGCCCACGTAGTCTTCATCGAGCGTATCGGCGAAGCGGATCACCTCGAGTTGCGCAAAGTGATGACTGCGCGGCACGAGCAGCACGAGTTCGTCACGGCGATAGAGCCGCCGCTCGATGCCAGGCGCGGGCACGTTGTCGGCGAACACGCCGAGGTCGGCCTTGCCTGCGCCGAGCGCCTCGACGATTTCGTGGCTAAGCCGCTCTTCGAGACTGACCTTGATGCCCGGATGCTCATTGAGGAAGCAGGCGAGGTCGACGGGCAGAAACTGCACGATCGCCGACGTATTCGCCCACATGCGCACGTGCCCGCGCACGCCGGCGGCGTAATCGCTCATTTCCGTGGCCATGCGATTCACCTGATCGACCACGCGCGTGGCGTGCTCCAGCAGCGCATGCCCCGCGGGCGTGAGATCCACGCCGCGCGCGCGACGGAGAAACAAGGCGCAGTCGGTCACGCTTTCGAGTTCGGCAATGCGCTTGCTGACGGCCGAAAGCGTGAGCTGCCCGTGCTCGGCGGCCTTGGTGAGGCTGCCATGTTCCGCGACGAGCAGAAAGACCCGCAGCGACTGCAGATCGAAGTGAAGTGGATTGACCATGATGAATGGGGCAAAGCCGGCGCGAGAGACGATTGTCCTGCATCGCGGGCCTGAGAGGAAGTGCGGATCGGAGAATGGAGAGGCGGACGTGCTGCGATGCACGCCCGCGTGCCGGCCACGCGGGCCGGCGTGCTCGCCGCCGAACCGGCGCCCCCCGGCTCAGCGGCGAAAACTGGCGAGAGAGATCAACCGGCCTGGATCAGCTCGGAAATTTCGATGAGATTCAGATCCGGGTCGCGCACATAGACGGAACGAATCTTCTGCGTCGCGCCCGTGCGCTCGACCGGACCCTCGACGATCGGCCAGTTCTTCTCTGCGAGATGCGCGATCACCGCATCGAGCGGTACCGCGGCGATGAAGCACAGATCGAGCGCGCCCGGCACCGGCACATGCGCCTTGGGCTCGAATTCCGCGCCACGCACGTGCAGATTGATCTTCTGGTTGCAGAAGCGAAACGCGAGCCGCCCCGCGCCGAAGGTTTCCAGTTGCATCTGCAACACTTCTGTATAGAAGTGCTTCGTGGCCTCGGGGTCCACGCAGGTCAGCACCAGGTGGTCGAGGTGGTCGATCAACGCCATGCTTCGCTCCTTGTCATGCGAGCGCCCGTTGTACGGGCATGCCTTGCGCCTGTTCCGGCACCGGGTGCAGGTCGAGGCGGCGGCCGGCCTTGAGAATCTGGCTGGGCACGTCATGGCCGATCAGGCCGGGCAACAGCGCGGCGGCATCGAGCACGGCGGCGAGATTGACGCCGGTGTCGTAGCCGTCGAGTTCGAGCATGTGCACGAGTTCTTCGGTGCACACGTTGCCGCTCGCGCCCGGCGCGTACGGACAGCCGCCCAGACCGCCGAGCGAGGCGTCGAAGCGCACGATGCCCGCATCGAGCGCCGCAAGCGTGTTGGCGAGCGCCATGCCGCGCGTATTGTGGAAGTGCAGCGTCAGTTCGAGCGCGCCCAACGCCTGCGCGGCGCTTTCGCACAACGCGCGCACCTGCGCGGGATGCGCCATGCCGGTGGTATCGCAAAGCGTGACGCCCCGCACGCCCAGTTCGGCGAAACGCTGCATCCAGCCGAGCACGTCCTCCACGGGCACGTCGCCTTCCATCGGGCAGCCCATTGCTGTGGAGAGCGAAACATTGATCGCCACGCCCGTGCCGCGCACCGCGTCGATCACGTCGCGCAACTGTGCGAACGACTGCTCGCGCGTCATGCGCAGGTTGGTGCGATTGTGGGTCTCGCTCACCGACATCACGAGGTTCACTTCATTGACGTTGCACGACAGCGCGCGTTCGGCGCCGCGCACGTTCGGCACGAGCACCGTATAGACGACGCCCGGCACACGCTTGATGCCATGCATCACCGCCTCGGCGTCGCGCAGCGCGGGAATCGCTTTGGGCGAGGTGAACGAGGTCACTTCGATCTTCGCGTAGCCGCAGGCGCTCAGGCGGTCGATCAGCGCGATCTTGTCGTCAGTGTCGATGAAGGCGGCTTCGTTCTGGAAGCCGTCGCGCGTCGCGACTTCGTTCAGATACAGCACCTTGCCCTTGAAGTTGTCCTTATTTCCAGTCGTCATCTTGCCGTTCTCCGTTCAGATCACGCCGCGCGCGCGCCATGCTTCGCGGGTTGCGGCGTCCACGCCTATCGATTCCAGCACCGTGTCGGTATGCTCGCCGAGCGTCGGCGCGCTGCGCTCGATCGTGCCGGGCGTGCCGCACAGTTTGGGCACCACGCCCGGCACCTGCACCGCCGTGCCGTCGGGCAAGGTGTCGTCCACGATCATCCCGCGGGCGTGGTAATGCGGATCGGCCGCGATGTCCGCGACGTCGTAGATGCGGCCCGCCGGAATGCGCGCTTCGTTGAGCGCCGCGAGCACCTGGTCGAGCGTGTGTCGCGCGGTCCATTCGCCGATGGCGGCGTCGATGCGCTCGACCTGCGCGACGCGTCCGTCGTTCTGCGCGAGCGCCGGATCGTTGCCCAGGTCAGCGCGGCCGATCAGCTCCATCAGGCGGCGATAGATGCTGTCACCATTGCCTGCGATCAGCGCGTACTTGCCGTCGCTGCAGCGGTAGGCGTTGCTCGGCGCGATGCCGGGCAGGCTGCTGCCCGCCGGCTGGCGCACGGCGCCGAACACCGAATACTCGGGCAACAGGCTTTCCATCATGTTGAAAACCGACTCGTAGAGCGCGACGTCCACGACCTGGCCCCGTCCGCCCTGCTGCTCGCGGTGGCGCAGCGCCAGCAGGATGCCGATCACGCCATGCAGCGCGGAGAGCGAATCGCCGATCGAGATGCCCACGCGCACCGGCGTGCGCTCGGGCTCCCCGCTCAGGTGGCGCAGGCCGCCCATCGCTTCGGCGACCACGCCGAAACCGGGCCGGTCGCGATACGGGCCCGTCTGCCCGTAGCCCGAGACGCGCAGCATGATGAGCCCGGGATTGATCGCGCTGAGTTCGTCCCAGCCGAGGCCCCAGCCTTCGAGCGTGCCAGGGCGGAAATTTTCGATCAGCACGTCGGTTTCCGACACGAGACGGCGAATCACGTCCTGCCCTTCGGGCGTGCGCAGATCGAGCGTGATGGAGTCCTTGTTGCGCGACTGGGCGGCCCACCAGACCGACGTGCCGTCGTGCAGCAGGCGCCACTTGCGCAACGGATCGCCCACGCCGGGCGGCTCCACCTTGATGACGCTCGCGCCGAATTCGGCGAGCATGCGCCCAGCAAACGGACCCGCGATGAGCTGTCCGAGCTCCAGAACGCGGATTCCTTCGAGTGGTCGTGGCATGGCTGTGTCTCCTGTCGACCAGAGTTGGGGCAAAGCTGTCGATCAGAGTTAGCGCTTTAGCGCTTACTCTGATCCCATGCAAAGCTTCTTACTCTGGTCCCATGAAAGGGGTTATTTCGGACTGTCTGCGACTGACTATGGGAGACATGATGAACCGGACCGCACCCTTTGATAATCGATGCTTGCTCAATCTGGCTTGAGCAAATGGAAAGGCTGCGCGAGCCCCTATGGCGCGGCGTCGCTGCGAATTTCCTCACCGGAAACCTGGTTGGCGGATCGAGCAAGCCAGCCCGGCACCCAGTGCGCGACAATGGACGTACTGCCCCTCTTTCGCTCAGGCCAGACATCATGCACGTCGTTTTTCTCGATCGCGCGACGCTCGCGCCCCAGACGCGGCTTCGTCCGCTGCCGTTCGACCACACCCTGGAAACCTTCGAGCACACCGCGCCCGAAGAGGTCGCCGCGCGCATTCGCAACGCCGACATCGTCATCACGAACAAGGCGCGCATCGGCGCCGAAGCGCTGGCTGGCGCGCCCCGCCTGCGCATGGTCGCCGTCGCCGCCACGGGCACGGACAACGTGGATCTGCACGCCTGCGCGGCGCGCGGCATCGTCGTGAGCAACGTGCGCGACTACGCCGGCAACAGCGTGCCGGAACATACGTTCGCGTTGATATTCGCGCTGCGCCGCAGCTTGGCTGCCTATCGCGACGCCGTGCGCGCGGGCCGCTGGCTCGAAGCGGGGCAGTTCTGCTTCTTTGATTTTCCGATCCGCAATCTCGCGGGTTCGACGCTCGGCGTCATCGGGGACGGCGCGCTGGGACAGGCCGTTGCGCAAATGGGGCGCGCGCTGGGCCTGCGCGTGCTGTTCGCCGCGCGCAAAACGCGCAACGACGCGCAAGCTGGCTACGTGCCGCTCGACACGCTGCTCGAAGCCGGCGACATCATCACGCTGCACTGTCCGCTCACCACGGAAACACGCGATCTGATCGACGCCAAGGCATTCGCGCGCATGAAACGGCGGCCCTTGCTGATCAATACGGCGCGTGGGGGACTCGTGAACGAAGCGGCGCTGGTGGACGCCCTGCGAAGCGGCGCGATTTCAGGCGCGGGCTTCGATGTCGTGACGCAGGAACCGTTGCCTGCCGATCATCCGTTTCAGGCCATCGTCTCGCATCCGGCGTTCATTCTCACACCCCACGTTGCGTGGGCGAGCGATGAAGCCATGCAGGCGCTTGCGGATCAACTCGTGGAAAACATCGCGGCGTTTTGCGAAGGCAAGCCGCGCAACCGGGTCAGTGCGCGTTGAGCGCGAGGCGCGGCAACCGCAGCGGGGTTGCCCGCGCCTGAAACATCAGGCCATTTCCGGCTGCCTGGCGTGCCACCATTCGTCGACGGCCTGCTTCGCCGTTTGTTCGACCACGCTGAGCGCCATCAGTACATCGATCTTCAGCTTGGGAATCGCAAGCTCCACGGAAGGCAGCCTGGCCGTTTGCACTTGTGCGTCGACACCTTCCATAACCGCGCGGCACAGCCATTGCGTGTCCGTCGCGTCTGCTTTCGCATCGACAGTGACTCGAAAGCCACGATATTCGACTGCCATATACTCTCCCGAAACCTGACAAAACGTAATGCTCGCCCCGCCGGACGGCGGTGAGGGGGCGACTATATCACCACTTTCGTGACGCTTCAGCGAGGCCCACGCGAAGTCACCAGGACGTCGTACAAAAACACCGCGCCCGCATTCACACCCTGTTTTACGGGGCGATTCTGCGGGCGCAATCACAATCGGGTCGGTTCGGACTTCGGATGGTCAGCTCGCGAGCGTGGTGCGCATCGAAGCCTGCCGCATCGTCCGCCAGCCGACGATCGCAAGCGAAACGCCCGAGATCACGGCGGCAAGCGAGACGTAATACGCGGGCGCGAGCGTATCGCCGGTCACGTGAATCAGCACTTCGGCAATCGTCGGTGCGAAACCGCCAAACAGCGTCACGCCGAGGCTATACGCGATCGAAAGCCCCGCCGAGCGCACGCGCACGGGAAAGATCTCCGACATCAACGCGGGCATCGGGCCCGAATAGGCGGCCTTGAAGATGCCCGCCGCGCCCTGGAGCACGAGCAGCCAGCCGAGCGTGGGGTGCCGCTGCAGCAGCGCGAACATGGGATACGTGAGCGCCGCGAGCAGGATCGACGTGGTCAGCATGATGCGGATGCGCCCGATGCGGTCCGAGAGCGCGCCCATCACCGGCGAAAGCGCGAACTGCAGGCCGCCGTTGAGCACGACCACGCCGAACGAGGTCGCCGCCGCCATGTGGAGTTGCTTCACCGCGTACATCGGCATGTAGAGCTGGAGGATGTACACGCCGACGGTGGACTGCGCAACGATGCCCACCGCGAGCACCAGGTTCACCCATTGGCGCCCGAGCCCCGGCTCATTCGTTGCGCGCGCATCCGCTTCGCTGCGCGCTTGCTGGTTCGCGACAAATTCAGGCGTCTCGTCCAGATGCGAGCGGATGTACCAGCCCACGGGCCCGAGCACGAGCCCGAAGAAGAACGGCACGCGCCAGCCCCACGTCTGCAGCTGCTCGGGCGGCAGCCACCATGCGAGCACGCCGCCGAACGACGCCGCGAGAATCGCCGCCGCGCCCTGGCTCGCGAACTGCCAGCTCGCGTAGTAGCCGCGTTTCGCGGGGCTGTGCTCGACCATGAACGCCGTCGCGCTGCCGAACTCGCCGCCCACCGCGAAGCCCTGTACGAGGCGCGCGAGCAGGATCAGGAGCGGCGCGGCGATGCCTATCGACGCATACGGCGGCATGACCGCCATGGCGAGCGTGCCCGCCATCATGAGCGCAATGGCCAGCGTGAGCGCGGCCTTGCGCCCCTTGCGGTCGCCGTAGACGCCCAGCACGATCGCGCCGAGCGGACGCATGAGAAAAGAAATGCCGAAGGTGCCGACCGCCAGCAGCGTGGAGAGCCATTCGTCGTGCACGGGAAAGAACTGCTTCGCGATGATCGGCGCGAAGTAGCCGTACACGAGAAAGTCGAACCACTCCAGCGCATTGCCGATCGACGAGGAGAACACGATGCGGCGCACCATGCCGCGGCTCAGTGGCGCGCCCGTTACCGATGAACCGGTCTCCATCTCAGTCTCCTCCATTATTGTTTGGTCTACTCATTGTTCGTCGTGAACCGGGAGCGGGGCATTCCCGCTCGCGGCCATTGCTGCTCGCCGCCTAGAAACCCGCGGCGAGCCCGTCGCGGCGCGTATCGCTCGCGGCCACATAACCGCGGTCGGGATCGTTGCGATCGAGCTTCCAGATGAACTGGCCCGAGCCGAAGTCCATGTACGGATCGTCGATGCCCTTGATCTCGTGGCCAAGTCCTTGCAGCGCACGCGCCGTCTGCGGATTGAAGGTCGATTCGATGTCGAGCGTGAAGTCGCGATTGACCTTCCAGCGCGGCGCATCGCACGCGGCCTGCGGCTGCTGGCCGTAGTCGAGCATGCGCACGACCGACTGCAGATGCCCTTGCGGCTGCATGTCCCCGCCCATCACGCCGAAGCTCATCACCGCTTCCTGGCGGCCGTCCAGCTGCTGAGTGAGGAACGCCGGAATGATGGTGTGGAACGGGCGCTTGCCGCCTGCCACGACGTTGGGCGATGCCGGGTCCATCGAAAAGCCGCAGCCGCGGTTCTGCAGCGCGATGCCCGTGCCCGGCACGACCACGCCCGAACCGAAGCCCATGTAGTTGGACTGGATGAAACTCACCATCATGCCGCGCTCGTCCACGGCGGAGAGATAGATCGTGCCGCCCGAGCGCGGCATGCCGAAGTCGAACTGCGTGGCGCGCTTCGGGTCGATCAGCTTCGCGCGCTCTTTCAGGTAGGCGTCGTCGAGCATCTGCTCGGGCGTGACTTCCATCGAACGCGGATCGGCAACGTAGCGATAGACGTCGGCGAACGCGAGCTTCATGGCCTCGATCTGCAGATGCTGCGATTCGAGGCTGTCGAGCGCGAGCGCGCCCATGTCGAACTGCTCGAGAATGCCGAGCGCGATCAGCGCGGCGATGCCCTGCCCGTTCGGCGGAATCTCGTGCACCGTGTAGCCGCGATAATTCTTGCCGATCGGCTCGACCCATTCCGGGCGATAGTTGCGCAGGTCGTCCAGCGTGAGCGCCGCGCCGCCTTCGCGCGCAAACGCGGCGATGCGCCCGGCGAGTTCACCTTCGTAGTAATCGCGCGGACCGCGTTCCGCCAGGCGCCGCAGCGTGGTGGCATGGCCGGGGAAGCACACGCGCTCGCTCACTTCGGGCGCGCGGCCGCGCGGCATGAAGGTGTCGGCAAAGCCCGGCTGATTGTGCAATTCGGGAATCGCCGCCTGCCACTTGCGCGTGACGATGGTCGCCACCGCATGGCCGCGCTCCGCGATCTCGATGGCCGGCTCCATCAGGTCCGCGAACGGCAGCTTGCCGAACTTCGCATGCAGCGCTTCCCAGCCCGCGATCACGCCGGGCACGGTCACCGTGTCCCAGCCGCGTTTGGGCTGCTTCGCGAGTCCGTTTTCCTCGCCGTATTTGCGGCGGAAATAATCGACGCTCCATGCGGCCGGCGCATTGCCCGACCCATTCAGGCCGTGCAGCTTCGCGCCGTCCCACACGAGCGCGAAGCAGTCGCTGCCAAGGCCGTTCGACACCGGCTCGACCACGGTGATGGCAGCGGCGGCGGCGATGGCGGCGTCGACGGCATTGCCGCCTTTCCAGAGCATGCGCAGCCCGGCCTGCGCGGCAAGCGGATGCGACGTCGAAACGATATTGCGGGCGAACACCGGCAGGCGCGGCGTCGGATAGGGGTTTTGCCAGTTGAAGCGCGTCATGGAAGTCCGGATTCCGGTAATGAACGAAAGCAGCGGCACGCGCACGGCCGCACTCAGTTGCGGCGCGGACGGCTCATGTCGATCTATCGATTATCTTGAAGGATCAGTCAAAAAAATATTAATATTTTATTCTCGACACTTAATTTTTATTTACATGCTCACCCTACGCATGCTGCGCACCTTGCAGGCCGTCGCGCGCAGTGGATCGTTCGCCACGGCGGCGGAAAAAACGGCGCTCACCCAGGCGGCCGTGAGCCTGCAGATGCGCGGGCTCGAAGAAGCGCTCGGGCGGCAGATCTTCGACCGCCGCGCGCGCCAGGTCGCGCTCACGCGCGAAGGCCGCGAGATCTGCGCGAAGGTCGAGCACATTCTTGCGCTGATCGACGAGCTGCCCGCCAGCGCGGGCGACACGATGCGCGGCTCGATCATCATCGGCGCGGTGGTGTCGGTGATCGGCGCGCTTTCGCTGGCCGTCGCGCATCTGAAAACGGGCCATCCGGAACTCGAAGTACGCCTCACCTCGGCGCGCTCGAACGAACTGGCGCGCATGGTGGAAGACGGCGAAGTGGACCTCGCCGTCGTGGTTGGCAGTGCAGACGGTTCGCTTCACGAGTCGCTCGCGTGGTCGCCGCTCTACGAAGAGCCGCTCATGCTCGTGACGAGCCGCGCGACGCCCGGCGACGACGCGCGCCGCATCCTGCGCGAGCGGGGCTTTCTGCGCTTCGACCGGCGCGTGCCGACGGGCGTCGTGATCGACCACGCGTTGCGCGAGCTAGGCATCGAACCGCTCGAATACCTGGAGCTGAACTCGATCGAAACGATCGTCTCGCTGGTGCGCAATGACGTAGGCGTGAGCGTGTTGCCCGTTCTGCAAGGCGGCAAATGGCAGAGCGATCCGCATCTGCGGCTCGTGCCGCTCCCCGGGCGGCCATTCATCCGCACGGTGGGGATGATTCACCGGAAAGCGCACAAGCAGACGTTGCTCACACAAACGATTGCAGACATGCTGCGTCGGTGACAGAACGCGCAACTGCGACCATCTGTCATGCAATTTCCTCAATAGCCTATGAATAGGCGCTTCGCGGCCGCACGGCCATGTCGCTAGAACCTCTCGCGGGTTGACCTGCCTCAACTCGAAAGTAAAATGAAAACTCAGAAAACAAGAGCAGACGAGGCCACCCGCCTCTGATCGCTCGACAGGCCCCGCTCCCGCTCTTACCCGAGCCCGAGAATTAATTAGCAACCCAAAGTTATTTGCCGGAGAGAAACTCATGAAAGTCAGAACTCGCACCGTTGCCGTCGTCGCCATCGTGGCCAGCGCCCTGTTTGCGGGCCAGGTGTTTGCACAGACCCCCGCACCGGCAAGCCAGGAAGGTCAGCCCGCCACCACGGTGACGCATAACGACCCGATCGTTCAGAAGCGCATGGAAGTTCGCGAGGCCAACCGGCAACAGCGCGCCCGCACAGCGGAGGCGCGCCAGACCTTCAACCAGGAAGCGCGTGACGCCAGGGCCGAGCGCAACCAGTCGGCGCAAGACTCCCGCGCCCGCGCGCAAGCCGCGCTCGACGCGCACTAAGCTCGCGCCACCCACGCGTTCGCTCCTGGGCCCAGGGCGCTGGGCTTGTACGCCTGGCGTGGTGCCCGCCACGCCAATCGCGTAAGCTGACGTCGTTGCACGCTCATTCGCGAAGCCCCGCGCTTCGCGCCTCGAAGCGGGATCGACACGGAAAACCGAACGCTCCATGCAAAGATCGCTCATCGCGCTTGCTGCAGACGGGTTGCAAAAACTGTGCGCCAAGGCGTTGCCGCTATGCGCAATCGCGCTCGCCACAGGTCTTGCCGCGTGTCAGCAGTTACCCCCGCTCGGCGAGCGCACGCAAACCACGGCGCTCACGTCAGCCGAAGCGCGATCGACTCAACTCGGCAAAGCCGTAGCGGCCGAACTCGCCACCCATCCCGACTTCACCGGCATCGACCCGCTCGCGAACCCGCTCGACGCCTTCGCCTCGCGCGTGGCGCTCGTGCGCAACGCCCAGCGTACGCTGGACGTCCAGTACTACATCTGGCGCAACGATCTCACCGGCACGCTGTTGCTCGAAGAACTGCGCGAAGCCGCCGACCGCGGCGTGCGCGTGCGCCTGCTGCTCGACGACAACGGCATTCCGTCCTCGCTCGACCCCACGCTCGCGGCGCTCAACGGGCATCCCAACATCGAGGTTCGGCTCTTCAATCCGTTCGTCACGCGCCAACCCAAGGCCATCGGCTTTCTCACCGACTTCTCGCGGCTGAACCGGCGCATGCACAACAAGTCGCTCACGGCTGACGGCGTGGCGACCATTCTTGGCGGCCGCAATATCGGCGACGAATATTTCGGCGCAACCGACGGCGTCGTGTTCGCCGACCTCGACGTGCTCGCGATCGGCCCCGCCGCCACCGATGTCGCAAACGACTTCGACCGCTACTGGGCCAGCGCGTCGTCATTCCCAGCGTCGCAAATCCTGCCGTACACGGCGCCCGACGCACTCGCCACGCTCGATCGCGCGGCGCTTGCCGCGCGCACCGACCCGTCCGCGGCGGAATACATCGAAGCGCTGCGCAAGACCACCGACGTGCGCCGCCTGCTGGACGGCACGCTGCCGCTCGAATGGGCGAAGACGCAACTGGTCAGCGACGACCCCGCGAAAGCGCTGGGCACGGCGCCCAAGGAGTCGCTCATCCTCAGTCAGCTCCACGAGATCGTCGGCGAACCGCACCGCGAACTCGATCTGGTCTCGCCGTACTTCGTGCCGGGCGAGGTGGGCACGCAATACTTCACCCAGCTCGCCGCCAAAGGCGTGACCGTGCGCGTGCTGACGAACTCGCTCGAAGCCACCGATGTGTCCGCCGTCCATTCCGGCTACGCGCGGCGCCGCGTGGCGCTGCTCGAAGGCGGCGTGGAGCTGTTCGAACTGCGGCGCGCGGCGGGCGCGAGCAAGGGCTCGGACAAAGCCGCGGGCAAAGGCGCAGGCAGTGGACCGTTCGGCAGCACGGGCTCGAGCCTGCACGCGAAGACCTTCGCCGTGGATGCGGAGCGCGTCTTCGTCGGCTCGGTGAATTTCGACCCGCGCTCGGCCAACCTCAACACCGAACTCGGGCTCGTGATCGACAGCCCCGTGCTCGCCACCCAGATCGAAAAAGCGTTCTGGACGCGCGTGCCGCAGCTCGCCTGGCAGGCGCACCTCGATGAGAACGGCAAGCTCTACTGGACGCGCCTTTCCGACGACACGGTCATCCGCTACGACACCGAGCCCAACACCACATGGAACCAGCGCCTGAGCGTCTGGTTCTTCTCCATCCTGCCTGTCGAGTGGCTTTTGTAAGCCACGCATCGACAGGGTTATCCCCAATTTCTTCTAAGTTGTCTATACAAGATCATGCGGACATTCCCATCGTCCGCGGCTCGCGGGCGCCCTGTATTTCCCCCCGATGTTCGGAGCCGTCCGTGGCCATGCCTGAATCCGTCGCCAACCTCGAAACCGATGGCCGCAAGATCCTGGAAACGCGCTCGATCGATTACATCCCCGAGGCGGAGCGCCACGGCAGCCTGTTAAGCCAGTTCACGCTCTGGCTTTCCGCGAATCTGCAGGTCACCGCGATCATTACCGGCGCGCTCGCCGTCGTGCTTGGCGGCGACGTCTTCTGGTCGCTCGTCGCGCTGTTGACGGGGCAACTCATAGGCGGCACGGTCATGGCGCTGCACGGCGCGCAAGGCCCGCAGCTCGGCCTGCCCCAGATGATCTCCAGCCGCGTGCAATTCGGCGTCTACGGCGCGGCCATTCCGATCGTGCTCGTCTGCATCATGTACGTCGGCTTTTCCGCGAGCGGCACGGTGCTTGCCGGCCAGGCCACGGCGCAACTGCTCGACGTTTCCGATACGACGGGCATCTGCCTTTTCGCCGTGCTGATCGTCGTGCTGACGCTGCTCGGCTATCGCTCGATTCACTTCGTCGGGCGCATCGCCAGCGTGATCGGCGTGCTCGCGTTCGTGTTCATGTTCGCGCAGCTCTTTGCGCACCACGATATCGGCGCGCTGCTGGCCAATCGCCATTTTTCGATCGCGAGCTTCCTGCTTTCCATGTCGCTTTCGGCTTCGTGGCAGATCGCATTCGGCCCCTACGTCGCCGACTATTCGCGCTATCTGCCGCACTCGACTTCGCCCGTGCGCACGTTCCTCGCCGTCGGCCTCGGCTCGGTGATCGGCGCGCAGGCGGCGATGGTGTTCGGCGTGTTTGCGGCCGCGCTAGCGGGCCATGCGTTCGCGCACCATGAGGTGGCGTATATCGTGAGCCTCGGCGCGAGCGGCGCGGTCGCCGCCATGCTCTACTTCAGCATCGCCTTCGGCAAGCTCACCGTCACCACGCTCAACGCCTACGGCAGCTTCATGTCGATGGCGACGATCGTGAGCGCGTTTCGCGCGAAGCGCGCGATCTCCACGCGCCACCGTTTCGTCTACATCATCGGCATGGTGGGCGTCTCGACGCTCGTCGCGCTCGCGGGCCGCCACTCGTTTCTCAAGGAATTCACGGCGTTCATCCTGTTTCTGCTCGCGTTCTTCACGCCGTGGAGCGCGATCAACCTGGTGGACTTCTACTGCTTCACGCGCTCCCGCTACGACGTGCCGGCGCTCTCGAACCCCGATGGCCGCTACGGCCGCTGGAACGCCAAGGCGATCGGCATCTACGTGCTCGGCGTGCTGGTGCAGATGCCGTTCATCTCGACGAGCTTCTATACGGGCCCCTTCGTCGACGCACTCGGCGGCACGGACATCTCGTGGATTCTCGGCCTGATCGTGCCGGGCGTGCTCTACTACGCCGCCATGCGTCTCACGCCGCCGGTCATTCCGGAACGTCTGATCCTGCCGGTCGAGCAGGATTGACCCGTGCGGCGCAGCGCGAAGAGCGGGAGACGCGGAATCAGCCAGCGCGTGGCGAATGTCGGAATCACTGCGAGTTCAAGGACGCCGCCGGCCTCACGGTGCGCCATGGCGGCCAGCGTGTCGCGCTTCCTCGAAATTCAGTCATTCAGTATTCCATATCAATACATCCTGCCACTGAAGGAACGATCCATGGCCTCCGATTTTCTTCAGGTCAAACAGGATTTCGGCCATCTTCGGTCGCGCGTAAAACCAGGATTTGCGACGCCCAAACGCCAGAACCCCGGTGCTCTTTCGGAGACACCGGGGTTCTGGACGTTACAGCATAAGGAGCCTGACGATTACCTACTTTCACACGGGCAATCCGCACTATCATCGGCGTGGAGCTGTTTCACGGTCCTGTTCGGGATGGGAAGGGGTGGGACCAGCTCGCTATGGTCATCAGGCATGACGGGTTGCTGCGTCGCAGGGTTCTGCGCCACAGCCAATCGGGAAGAAGCGTAAAGAGGGTGCTGCTGAATTGGGGTTGCGTTGTTTCAGGCACAACACACATAGTGTGGGTTTTACGTAAATGCTGAAGCATTAACGTAGACCGACACGTGATCTCAACCTGTGCGCCCTTCTCTCCCCAGCGGGAGGGAGGCACACCTGTTATAGGATCAAGCCTTACGGGCAATTAGTATCAGTTAGCTTAACGCATTACTGCGCTTCCACACCTGACCTATCAACGTCCTGGTCTCGAACGACCCTTCAAGGGGATCAAGTCCCCGGGGAAGTCTCATCTTGAGGCGAGTTTCCCGCTTAGATGCTTTCAGCGGTTATCTCTTCCGAACATAGCTACCCGGCGATGCGACTGGCGTCACAACCGGTACACCAGAGGTTCGTCCACTCCGGTCCTCTCGTACTAGGAGCAGGCCCCCTCAAACTTCCAGCGCCCACGGCAGATAGGGACCAAACTGTCTCACGACGTTTTAAACCCAGCTCACGTACCTCTTTAAATGGCGAACAGCCATACCCTTGGGACCGGCTACAGCCCCAGGATGAGATGAGCCGACATCGAGGTGCCAAACACCGCCGTCGATATGAACTCTTGGGCGGTATCAGCCTGTTATCCCCAGAGTACCTTTTATCCGTTGAGCGATGGCCCTTCCATACAGAACCACCGGATCACTATGACCTGCTTTCGCACCTGTTCGACTTGTGGGTCTCACAGTCAAGCACGCTTATGCCATTGCACTATCAGCACGATTTCCGACCGTACCTAGCGTACCTTCGTACTCCTCCGTTACCCTTTGGGAGGAGACCGCCCCAGTCAAACTGCCTACCATGCACTGTCCCCGATCCGGATCACGGACCAAGGTTAGAACCTCAAACAGATCAGGGTGGTATTTCAAGGACGGCTCCATGCAGACTAGCGTCCACACTTCACAGCCTCCCACCTATCCTACACAAACCGGTTCAAAGTCCAATGCAAAGCTACAGTAAAGGTTCATGGGGTCTTTCCGTCTAGCCGCGGGGAGATTGCATCATCACAAACACTTCAACTTCGCTGAGTCTCGGGAGGAGACAGTGTGGCCATCGTTACGCCATTCGTGCAGGTCGGAACTTACCCGACAAGGAATTTCGCTACCTTAGGACCGTTATAGTTACGGCCGCCGTTTACCGGGACTTCAATCAAGAGCTTGCACCCCATCATTTAATCTTCCGGCACCGGGCAGGCGTCACACCCTATACGTCCACTTTCGTGTTTGCAGAGTGCTGTGTTTTTATTAAACAGTCGCAGCCACCAGTTTATTGCAACCCCTTCACCCTCTGCGCGCAGGCGCATCAAGCTACCAGGGCGTACCTTATCCCGAAGTTACGGTACCAATTTGCCGAGTTCCTTCTCCCGAGTTCTCTCAAGCGCCTTAGAATACTCATCTCGCCCACCTGTGTCGGTTTGCGGTACGGTCAACGTGAAACTGAAGCTTAGAGGCTTTTCCTGGAACCCCTTCCAGTTGCTTCTGCTCCGAAGAGCATGGCCTCGCACCCTTGAATTCCGCGCCCGGATTTGCCAAGGCGCCTTCTCCAATGCAAGGACCGGGACTTCCAACACCCGGACAACCTTCCGCGATCCGTCCCCCCATCGCATTTCACGTCGGTGCAGGAATATTGACCTGCTTCCCATCAGCTACGCATTTCTGCCTCGCCTTAGGGGCCGACTCACCCTACGCCGATGAACGTTGCGTAGGAAACCTTGGGCTTACGGCGAGGGGGCCTTTCACCCCCTTTATCGCTACTCATGTCAGCATTCGCACTTCCGATACCTCCAGCACGCTTTTCAACGCACCTTCGCAGGCTTACGGAACGCTCTCCTACCATGC